>DATEAE010000061.1:0-16121 GCA_035288505.1 Candidatus Nanoarchaeia archaeon | reverse complement strand
CTGCCGCTCAGCATCTGGGGCAATCTCACTTGGGAATTTATGGATGCGGCTGAACGCGATAAAATTCTTTCATCTTTCTTTCGTTTTACCTTACGTCGCGGACTGAAGACGATGAGATTATATAAGAATAGTCATAACTACGCTGCAATCAAACCAGAAGACTTTCAGTCACTCAGTGATTTGATGAAATTGCCGGTGCTTCTCAAGGATGGCGATGCAGCTGCAAACATTCCAGGATTCCGCTCGCTTGCATTGTACGATCCGCATGTGCTTCGTCCATCAGATGTGCTTTCTTCAGTTCCGTATGATTCTGGCGGTACGAAAGGATTGCCAACACCAACACATATCACGCAGATTGACATGAAAATAGAAGGGTTGGCGTTAGCTCACCGTTGTTTTCTTGCAGGAGGATTTTATCGCGGTGCAAACCTGTACAATTTCTATAACCCATCGCACAAAGGCGGCAGACTAATCGAAGATGCTGCAAAGATGCTCGGCAAAAATCACGTTCTTACCCGTAGACCCGAAGATGACCTCGACACCTGCATGAGAAAAATAAAGACATATAAAACTCACATCATTGCAGCAGTGCAACCTCCGTTGAGTGCAGATTCAAATACCAAGAAAGGAAGTGGCGTATCATTCATCAATCTTGTCGGCTCTGATCACACGGTCTTTGGGCGCAAAAATAAAGGGATTGTTCAGCGTGCATTTGTTACCGGATTTCAATTGCCAGAACCGCTTATCAGGTTATCAAAAGAACTTGATTTTGACCTTTTCACCACATGGGGAGCAAGTGAAGCGTTGCCGGGAGCAACGTCAACAGTTCTTGGGCCGGAACATCGTACCTGTGTTTTCAACAATCAGCATCTCATCATGGGACCACATGTGTTGTCTGTCGTCAGATTTCAAGATGGTAGCATCATTCCAGCAAAAGTTGGAGAAGAAGGAGTGATTTTAGTCACAACAATTGCCCGCGAAGGAACGTTATTTTTTAATTACGCAATCGGCGACAAAGCAACAGTGATTGCCGACCATTGTGCGTGTGGCAGAACCACGCCAATCATTGGCAATATTCAGCGGGTTGATGATCCACGGGAGGTTATTGATGCCGGATGCCGCTTCTGCTAAACAGTAATTTCATTGACGGAGAATATAAAAAAAGCTTTTCTGGAGAGTGTAGTACAAAAAGCCAGTTTTATGATTACTCATTTGAACTGCCCAATTCTTCTGTCGTTGACGTAAAGCTTGCGTTATCGTACGCAACGCAAGCAAGAAAGATTGCACATACGCTCAGCTTCGAGCAACGAGCTGCAATCGTTATGAACGCAGCAGCCAATTATAAAGTGACAACTGAAGAATGCGAGCATCTTGTGAAAATGACAGGCATGCCTCGCAAGCATGTGCATACGCGCACGAGCTTCGGCAAACAAATCTTGGAATCATTGCCCCAGATGATACGCTCGCGCTATGGTCATGGGTTTGGAACTATCACCAGACAAATCTTGAAGAATGGACATTATGCGGGCTACGAAACACATCGTTCTGTTGACGGCGTCATTGCTGCATTTGTGCCGCCGAATGACCCTGCGGAACTGCCGTTTTTGCTTGGACATGTTGTCATGTACGGCGGAACAATTATTGTAAAACCGAGCATGTCTGAACCATACATGGCACTGAAGATTGCGGAATTACTGACGAAAGCAGGCTATCCTGCTGGTGGTTTGCAAGTGTTACAGTGGAATACTGCAGATAGTACGCGTGCGCAGGTGTCACAGGAACTTGTTCGGGCGAGCAGCCATCGCATCATCATGGGCGGGCATCATACAGCAGAACAGTTGCTCAAAGTCCATGATAATGAAGGTAATCTTACCGAAGAACATTACTCATCGGGACGCAATTGCATTTTTTCTTCCGGGAATTCGAAGGCAATCATCGCCCCAGGTTGTGATATTGAAGCTGTGGCGGACATGCTCGTTGCAGGGGCGTACGAATGGACACGCGACTGTGTTTCGACAAAGTCTGTTTTTGTTGTGGGAGAGGAACAGAAAAACAAACTAATTGCAGCTCTCCAGCGCAAGCTTGCGACTTTTTGCGTTGGCGACCCGCTTGACGAAAAGACAGACATTGGTTTTGTTGAGGACGTACAGAAAATCATTGGCATTATCAAAGGACTGGTTGATTTCAAGTATGCACAGATGCATGTTGGGGATTATAACGCTGGACCGTTTCTTTTAGAAACGACAAATGTTCACAGTCCACTACTGCAACAAGAATTGCCGTACACACTCACAATATTTCCTGTTGAGAGCGTTAGCTCAGCAGTCGCTGCGATTAATGAAGCTTCTCTGCTGCTCGAAGATAAGATGACGATGGCAGTTTCTTTTTTTTCACCAATGCCTATTGATGCGTTGGACGCTTCGGTCATGAATACGCTGCTCACGCTCCGCTGTCATCTGCTCATGTACAACAAGCCGAGCATTGCGTTAAATGTCTTTTTACGCCATCAGGATACTGTTTTGACGGAGTTTTTGACACGACCCATGAGTGTGAATGTTGAATGATATCGCGACGAGCAAAATTCATGATGAGAAGTGATTTAACACAGTTTTTCAGTAGCTTCTTTCGGGAATATGAGCAAAAAGCACCCAATGGTTCATATGATTTAAGCATTGGAAATGTGTGTGGAATTCCAGTGGTTCAGGATGTGCTGCAGGATGCGTTGCTCACTGTCGGAAAAAATGTTCATCGGCTCACAAAATACCCTGGCACACAAGGTTATTTTCCGCTGAATCAAAAAATTGCCGAACTTATCAAGAAAGAGACGAAAAAAGAAGTTACACCTGAAGAGATTATTCTTACGAATGGAGCTTTTGACGGCTTATTTCAGCTTTTTCACACGTTTTGTAATCCCGGAGATTATTTTTATTATTGTTCACCGTCATTTCCCTATTGGAGCTCAGCAGACAAATCAGGCATCAAATCAAGCGTTGTTGTGTACAAAAATCCGTTTGATTATGCGTATACGTATGGCTCAATTTTTCAGAAAAAAGTACTGCAGAATAAATTGATAAAACTGGCTGTCGTGAATGAGCCTCATAATCCCATTGGTAAGTCGCTTGAGCCTGAACAGATAAAAATACTTCGAGATACGGCAAATGACAATGACGTACAAATTGTTCTTGACGAAGTATACCGTTCTTTTGCACCTGAAAAAAAATGGATTGGAGAAAGTTTTGATAATGCTGTCATGGTCGATTCTTTTTCAAAGCGGTTTGGCATGCCTGGACTGAGGTTGGGATTTATCCATGCGCCAAAAGAGATTGTCCCCTACGTACGTGCAGGCATGGCAAATCAGGTTGTTGGCATGAACATGCTTACTGCGTTGGTTGCCGACCATGTTCTTGATGTCGCGTTGACAACGAATTTTACCAAAGTTATTTCACGGGAGATTGCGCGAAGGCAGAATAAATTGGATAAATCATTACGAAAAATTTCGTCGTATGGCATTGTTTCACATCTGCCTGACGGGGGGATTTATCGACTGCTTGCACTTAATGGAATCGTCGAGTCGTCGAAAATAAATGCCGAACAGCTTTGTCAACGGTTGGGAGCAAATCACGTGAAAGTCGTTCCGGGTTCAAAACTCTTTGCTTATGGAACAGACCCTTCACGAATTGCCCAGGTTGTACGACTAAGCGTAGGTGGAGAACCGCGCACTGCAGAAGCCGGAGAGAAAATTGTTGAGACGATTGAGGGGATTGGGCGGAGATAAAAAAGTGGGAAAATGAAAAAAAAAATAAAAGATGATTTTAAAGATATTTTAAAGTTTAGTGAAAAATCGTTGAAAGAAGTTTGGGATAATAAATCAGATGATGTTTGGAATAGATATCTAAAGAAGTAAAAATGCACACAAATCAAAAAGAGGTGGTATTATTGCCGTATCCTTTCTCTAATTTCGAAAATATGAAAGTTAGACCTGCTTTAGTTGTCTCTAATGACATTTTTAACAGAAAATCCGCAAGCAGAAATTTTTAAGATGTTCTAATTATTTTTTTTGTTTGGGACTAAACTTAGGATTTCATCCACCATATCACTCGCAATAAACGAGTACCCTTGTTTCTTTTTTAACAGAATATTTCCAATCTCTTTTGATAATTGAGATGCCGCAACTGCTGAATTGAACAAATCTTTTGACAGTGCAAGAAATCCAGCGCATAAACCTGCTAAAACATCGCCGGTTCCTGCTTTGGCTAGACCGGGATTGCCGCCTGCGATTTTCTTTATATTATTTTTTGCAATGATAACATCTACGGGTCCCTTTTTGAGAATAACGTTTAAACCAATATAATTGCGAACTGATTTTTTTGAAATGTTTGAGTTGTTCAAGAGTATTTCAAACTCTTTTGCATGCGGAGTAATAATTGCGTTTTTTATGTCCTGAAGCCTGAGCATCTTAATCGCATCGGCATCTACAACTTTGAGTTTGTTTGGATATTTTTTCATCAACATAACGCAGAACTTTCTTGTTTCTTCATGCATACCAATGCCATTGCCCAGCAGAATAACATCACTTTGTTCTATCAACGGTGTAAGACTGAATAAATGCTCGTGTCGAATGAAATCACCCTGCAATTTGAGGGTGATGAGGTCGGGATACAGACAATTCACTGCCCACGCAACTTTTTCTGGAGCAGCTATCGTTACGACATCACATCCTGCGCGTAGTGCAGCGATGCCTGCCAATGCGACGGCGCCGACGTATGTTTTTGAGCCGCCGATAACTAACACACGGCCGGAGTCGCCTTTGTGGGCGGTGGATTTGCGATAGGTCATTTTTTTTATATCAATCATTTTTTTGTTAAATATTCTCCTAATTTCCTGAACGCAATCGCGCGGTGGCTCATTGCGTTTTTTTCTTCTCGTGAACATGCACTTATTGGTTTTGTCTTTCCATCGGGGATGAAAATGCGCTCATACGGCATGACATCTTTTTTCATGTCGAAAGGTTTTTCTGCAATTGTTCCATCTAGTCTGCCTTCGAATAAGATTGGCTTTTTTCCTGGAAAACAGAGCGCAACACAACATAAAAAATAGGCTTTTCTTGATTCATTTTCGAGAAGCTTGAGCAGTCCTTTATACCTGAGAGTTTCGAACATCAGTCGTGGATGGGAACCAGGAAAATTAGTGTACGCAGCGAAGAAAATACCAGTATCATCAACCATGATTGGCTTGTGATGCTTTTCCGCCAATTCTTTTGCAGCTTTCATGGCAACTTGCTGAATTGTTGATTCTTTGTCTTCACTTCCTTTGTCATCGAGCTGCTCGACAATGATATTGTACTCGCTGAGGACAGCACGCGCTTCTTCCAGCTTATGCTTGTTTCCGGTTGCGAAGATGAGTTTCATTTCTCAGAATTTAGGCGAGTGCCACGCTGTTTCGCCACGCTTACTTGTTTAGGGTATATTGGTTTCATAAATATTGAATTTCCAACTATTTCTTCCTCGACAAGCATGCCTCTCTCAATATGAAGTGCATCCCTCACACTCTTCTTGAGAGTAATTCTACCTTTAGTATCAATTCTTGCTCGTTCAGAAATCATACTCCTAAAGCAGATAATACTTTTATTTAAACCCATCTATTTTTTGGTAATGTCAACTTCATGGTCTCGCAAACTTGCTTCGCACATTTTTAGTCGTTGAAGCAGAAGGAAGGCAAAAAACTTTAAAAAATATATTTTTTTCTTCCTGGAGTAACGACAGTGACTGGGAGTCCATATAACGTCAAATTACTTCTTCACCGCACATCCGCCCGCAGGGATAAACCGCATAATCTCATCCAACTCGTCTGTGCCTAAGAATTTTTTAATTTTCTTTGCGATGTCGCTCGTCTTTTGCTGTCCGGGAGTAACTAATAAATATTTTTCGGCGTGTGACTTGATTGCAGCAATCGGGCCGCCAATAATCTGGCCGGTTGCAGTTATGCCAATCGCAACTTCAAGCAGCGGATGATAAAACTTTTTTTCGCCGTAAATCATAAATGCGCCTTTGGATATGTACTCGCCGGAAAGCGCCTGCTTTTTCACCTGTTCAGGCTTGACTGCAAACACATCAACCGTTGTCACACCTGCTTTCCATGCTTTACTGTATGATGCAGACGCCTGCGCTGCTTCCTCTATTGTTTTTTCGCCTGCTTGTTGACCATATTTCACCACAAAGAAAGGGCTTCCGGGTCCTTCTGTGTGAATAACAATGTCATCTTTTTCCATATGTTTTTTGATGACAATATCATTTGAGGTTGCATCCCTGCCGCCAATGCACAGAACATCTTCAGAACTGTAAAACCAGTGAAATTTTTCGTACCATTGCTTTTCTCTTTTCTGCTTTTTGGGTTCTGCTGCTTTTTTTAACGTCGCTTCTTTCTCCAGTTCAAGTTGTTCAATCTGCCGTCGCGTGCGCTCCAATGCCTGCAAAACACCGGGACGTTTCTTTTTTAATTGCTTCGCTTTCTCGTAATAAAATGCGGCATTCTGCTCAATGCTTTTATTCAGAAAGATGTCAACTTGCATTCTCGCAGTCTCTGATATCTTCAATGATTATTGCCTGTTCGGAACAGAGAATCTTCTCATCGTACAGCGTTACTTCAGGTGTAAATCGTACCTGTCGTACGTCACCATTTGTTCCAATGTCATACGGGATGTATTTTAACAAAGTTCCAAGACGGTCCATCGAGGATTCCGGGACGTCCTGATTCAGCACTGCTTTTTCACCAATGACACGCAGTTTTAAGGATTCTACAGGGATTTGTCTGCCGTTTTCAACAATGAAGAAAAGCTCGCTCTTTGCACGGTTAAAACAGACTTGAGGCTTGTCGTTGAGTTGTGTAATCTGTAAGCCGATGTCCACGGCACACTGTGCAGCGATTTCTATCTGGGCACGGCCAAAATTCATGACCACAACGCCAAGACCTATCGCTAGTACAATAAGCATGAATGTTGCAATTAGTGGAGAGACGCCTTTTTTGTTCATCGTTTTCCAATCATCTGTTCAAGCCGCTGTGTTATCTCACGCGTGCGGCGCAGCTGGTAAAAAAGAATAACCATGACGACAGTAACCTCGATGAGCATGATAAATGTGATGAGGGTAAATGCAAGAATCAGCTCAACCAGCGGAACATCGACACCGAAGACAAAAACCATGATATCACCTTTGACATTATGAATGAGCGTGTTCTTGTGAACTACCCCACAGCAAGCTATTGGGCTTCTTGCTTCATAGCATACCCAATGGATGCTCCACAAGCTTCAAGTCCCCCCATCCCGGGGGTAATGCGCCTCTGTGCTTATCCCGTTTGACTTTACGAAATACGGGCACACACAGACGGATTGTATTTCGACTCAGTTTTTTCGTCTTTGGGTTAGCGTGTTTGAAGCAGGAAGAGCGTTATCAGATATAAATGTTTGTGACCACTCAATAATCGCAGCGAGCTGCGGGGAATTCAACCCCAGAAAGTATTAAAGGTTGCGGTGGGGTTTGGGACAGGAAGAATTACATTTAAATATATGTTTAAACATATGTTAAGATATGGCCGTAAAAACTATCACTGTAACCGAAGATGCATATTGTTCTATTACTCGCTTAAAGAAAGACACAGAAAGCTTTAGCGATTTGTTCGTGCGATTGGGTGGTGAGCATCGTTCCATTCGAGATATTTGCGGTATTCTGAAGCACAGCCCTAAAGATTCTATTGAATTTACGCACAGAGTAAAGGAAATACGAAAACAGATGGGTAAATCCATGGAGGAGCGCTGTGTACATCCTTGATTCTAGTGCTTTAATTGAGGTTCTGGAGGAGCACCCAAAAGCAGAGAAAATAATGGAGTTAGTAGGAGATGCTGAACTTGTTACGACAAGTCTTTGTGTTCATGAGGTTCTTGCTGGAGCACTCTCGAAAAAAGATCGATTTGTCTTAGAGGGTGTTTTTAGTTCAATGCGTATTCTCGATCATACAATGCGTGCTGCGAGAGTGGGAGCCACCATTCAGCAAGAATTGGCTGAGTCGGGAACGATGATAAATAAATTTGATGTTCTTATTGCGGCGATATGCAAAGTGAATAATGGAGAACTTGTTACATTAGACAGAGATTTTTCGAAAATAAAGAATTTTCGTGTGGTTGTGGTGTAGTCGGTTTTACAAAACGAACTACATCTCCATTCCGCCCATTCCACCGGGTGGCATGGACTCTCTCCTGCTGTTGCCGCTGCCTGCGATGACATCGTCAATACGCAATATCATTTCTGCTACCTCTGCTGCGCTGCCAATTGCCTGCGTCTTTATCTTCAAAGGTTCTATGACACCGGTTTTCCATGCGTCAATAACTTCTCCGGTAAAAACATCAATTCCTGCCCACTTCCTCTTTTCGTCATGGGCCGCATGAAGCTTGGTCATCACATCAATCGGGTCAAGACCTGCGTTTTCTGCAAGTGTGCGCGGAATACTTTCAAGCGCTTCTGCAAAGGCACGCACTGCAAGCTGTTCCCTGCCTTTGAGCGTCGATGCGAATTTCATTAATCGCTGCACAAGCTCAGTCTCAACGGCACCTGCGCCGCCAACAACTTTGCCCACTTTAATCGCTGCAATGACATCGCCGACTGCATCGGTCAACGCACGTTTTATTTCATCAACGACATGGTCAGTGCCACCTCTGACGAGGATGGTAACTGCTTTAGGATTTTTACATTTTTCAACAAAAATCATTTCTTCATCGCCAATGCGCTCTTCATGGACAATGCCCGAAAAACCCAAATCTGTTTTTGACAAATCGTTTAAGTTACTGACTATGTTTGCGCCGGTTGCACGTGATAACTTTTCCATGTCACTTTTTGAGACGCGCCGCGCTGCAAGAATGCCTGCTTTTGCGAGGAAGTGTTGTGCCATGTCATCAATGCCTTTCTGACAAAATAGAACAGTTGCGCCGGTTACCTGCACCTGTGAAACGATTTTTCTCAGATGTTTCTCTTCCTGTTCAAGAAAACCCTCAATCTGAGATGGGTCAGAAATCTGTATCTTTGCGTCTATCTCCGTGTTTTTTATTTCAAGTGCTGCGTCAAGCAACGCGACTTTTGCATCTTCAATCTGTTTTGGCATCGCGCTATGCACGCGCTCTTTTTCAAGAACGATGCCTTCTATCAATTCGCTCTCTGCTGCAGTGCCGCCAACGCTCTTTTCTATCTTAATATCTTCTTTGTCGGATTGAATTTTTCCATTCTCTTGAGTAGTAATGCTTTGGATTGCTTTGACAACCAAATCTGCGAGATGCTCTTTCGATGATTCTGCACCTTTGCCTGTCATTGCTGTTATTGCGATGTTCTTAAGTGCAGTGACGTCTTTGATATTTATATTTTCAGCCATCTCTTTGAGAAATTCCTGCGCTTTTTCTTGCGCCTGACGATAACCGCGAGCAATAACTGTCGGATGAATGTTCTGGTCAAGAAGGTCTTCTGCTTTTTTCAAAAGCTCGCCTGCAATGACAACTGCTGTTGTTGTGCCATCGCCCACCTGTGCTTCCTGTGATTTTGCGACTTCAACGACCATCTTTGCTGCTGGATGCTCAATCTTCATTTCTTCAAGAATGGTGACGCCGTCATTTGTGATAGTGACATCGCCCAAGCTATCGACAATCATCTTGTCCATGCCTTTTGGACCTAACGTCGTGCGAACGGTCTGTGCAACTGCTTTTGCAGCCATGATATTCATGCGTTGTGCGTCTCTTCCTGTTGTACGTTGTGTATCCTCAGGTAAGATAAAAATGGGTTGCATTTGTTGTTGTGTCATAGTATCTGCGTCGATTGAAGGGATATTTATAACTTGTGGGGGTTTGAACGGAAAAAGGGCGGTTTAATCTGCGTTGGTGGTCGTCATGAAAGCAGAAGGAAGGCGAAAAATACGTAAATGTTAATTTTTTTTCTTCCTTTCGTAACGACAGCGATTGGTCATATGCCTAAGCATAAGCCGAACGTGACGAGCGCAATGTTTAAATCCTCTCTTTACATTCAAAACGTCATGCGACCGGTGGTTGGATTGGTTGAGAAGATTGTATTCGTTGCAGATAAAGAAAAGAAGTTTACTGCGCGCATCGATACCGGTGCTACGGTAAGCTCTATTGATCATCACCTTGTCGAGCAGCTTCAGCTGGAAGCCATCCGTTCACAAAAAACAATTCGTTCTGCACATGGCATACAAACACGACCAATGATTCGTGCGACCATTATCCTGAAGAATAAGATGATTACCGGACTATTTACAGTTGCACGTCGTTCTCACATGACATACCCTGTTCTTATCGGACAAAACATCCTGAAAAAAGGAGAATTTATGGTGGATCCACTCAAATGAAGGCAGCAATCATTTCTCTCGGGAGCGTCAGCTCGCAATGGACTGCAACAGCGATGAAAAAATATTTTGACACTGTCGATAGCATCAGTTTGAAGGAGATTGACGCAAAACTTGGTCCTGACGCAGGCGTTTATCGTGATGGAGAACTTCTCCCGCACTATGATTGCATGTATATGAAAGGCTCATTTAGGTATGCGAATTTATTGCAAGCAATAAGCGGTCTGCTCGAAGGCAGGTGTTACATGCCATTGAAAAGAAACGCATTTACATTAATTCATAACAAGCTTCTCACTCATTTAGAATTACAGCGGCATCACATTCCCATGCCACGAACGTATATCGTCGCGGGTACCATGGAGGCAAAAAAGTTGCTCGAAGCATTTCATTATCCCATCATCATGAAATTTCCCGAAGGCACGCAGGGCAAAGGAGTCATGATTGCGGACAGTCGTTCAAGCGCGAGTTCGGTGCTTGATGCAATCGGCGCATTAAAACAGCCGTTCATCATTCAGGAATACATTGATGGCGGTGATGTGGATATTCGCGCGTTTGTTGTCGGTGACACTGTTGTTGCAAGTATGCAGCGCGTTGCGAATAAAAATGAGGGACGAGCAAACATTCATGCAGGTGGAACTGCAAAAGCTTATGTGCTTGAGCCAGAAGAAAAACGAATTGCTGTTCTGACCGCAAAAGCTCTTGGAGCAGATATCTGTGGCGTTGATATGCTTCGCGGAGCAAAAGGTCCATTAGTGATTGAAGCAAACGCATCGCCCGGTTTACAAGGCATTACCGCCGCAACAAAAATTGATGTGGCAGACAAGATTGCAAAGTTCATGTACGACGAGACAAACAAATTTTTTGGAACCAAGAAAAAAGATGAAGCAAAGAAAGTTCTGGAAAATAATGACGAGATTATTACACAATTGAAATTCAAAGGAGACAGTATTTTGCTTCCAAGCATCGTGACAAAAATGGCAAACTTTTCGGAAGATGCGGAATATTCGATAAAAATGGAGAAAGGAAATCTGGTTATTTCGAAGTTTGATGTGGGGGGGAAGTGAGCTTTCATCATTTCTAAAAAAAGGTTGTCATTATAAAATTTATATTTTATAAAAATCAAATTATTATGGGATTAATGGTATAATAGTCTATACGACACAAATTACACATTGCCAGCAGCTGGGCTTATAGAGGGGAAATGTTTATAAAGTTAAAGTGATGGTTGTTACTTTAGAGTAGATTAATTTTTAAAAAATGGACAAACCAAAAACAAAGCTATCGATGGCAGCACTCGGAGCTGAAAATGAACGTCTTGAAGGGAGACTACGTGATGTTGTTTTCTATACTGGTTTGACTGAATTTGAAATGGACATGCTGAAGATGCGAGATGAGAAATACAGGGTGAAGGACGACCATTATAAAGCTTGGGAGAGACTGATAAAAGCACATCGCCCAGACATGACAGCTGATAGTCTTGTTGCTATGAATTCTACAGAAGTTCCTACAGAACAACTCGGACTAATTAGAAGGATGATAAGATATGAGCAGGCACGGAAAATTAATCTTGCTGGCGTCCCGGATTTAATTGAAAGATATCAGAAGAAAAATCAAGAGATGGTTGGGTAGTTTGACTGGGATGAGTATAAGAAATGGAGCCGGATAAAAAAGTCCATAAGAAAACAGCATTAGTTCGAATTAGTGGTGATGCTTCTCTTGAACGTGGGATTATTGCTTACTTACAGACCATTGGTGTTGAACCAAAACAAACACTCGATACCGGAAAAAGTGATCTTGAAAAGATGCTGCTTGAAAAAGAGGTCATCGACATAGTAATCACAAATGACCCAGATTATGTTGCTACAAATGTACGATTAGATAGTTCTATTCCTTTTGTGTATATAGGCAAAGCCAAGGATGAGGAGCATCCAAAGAACGTAGAGTATGCTGTTGATTTCTTCCAGGCAGCTGATACAATACGAAAGTCGTTGCAAACGCGGGATGAAGCACGAGTGGCTATTGCACGTGAGATGGGAGAGAAAGATATAGCGCTCTATAAAGCATATGTGCTTCGTGGCAATCTCATTAAATTAGAAGGCAAACTTACAAGCAGTGAAAGTACAATATTAGAAAAAGATAGTTTAGATGTTGGAAGACAACTCGCCAATATGCTTTCCAAGGGTACTGGAAAACTTGCAGTCAAAACAGGAAAGGGTGCACATCACGAGGGAAGTGGATGGCAGTTAGTCGACACCTTCGTAAAAATAGTTCATGGAATTCCTGAGGTGCCCGGAGGAAAAGCTTGGACTGCTAAAGAGAACGCAGTTCAGAGATATAACGATGGGTGCTTCTTTGAAGGAAAAAAAAATGAATTTCCCATAGCTCATACGTATCGTCCAATTCATTTTGAGAACTTTAGTCTGATGATGTATGATTTTGCAGAAGGACTAACTTTGTTTGAAGTATTTCGACACCTCTATCGTGCTCATGCTACGGCCGCTGGACAGACTAAAACAAAACAAAGAAAACTACAGATGAAGACTTACGAAGCAATTACAACCGGACTTGCTGAGCGTCAGTTGAGATACCTTGCATTCTGGGTGACTCATGCTCCAAGTTTACTCTCAAGACACCAACAATCAGGTGAAGAAGTTCGAACGTACTATACATATTCACTCCAAAATGCATTTGAAAAAGCTCTTACCCAAGTAAAACCAAATACTTTTTTAGATGATGAGAGAAGTCTATGGAACGATGCTGTAGGGGATGTGATGGCTGCCTTGCGTTATGATAATGAATTCATCGGGCGATATAGGGATCTTAGTTCACGAAATGGTGTTATCGCACGGCGGATACGTACAGTTGATGATATTCTTAGAGAATTTGTAGATAATCCCAAAATTGAGAAAGGAAGAGTCATACTTACTAAGGGAACCAAATTTAAAGATGTTATCGCTGTTGTAGAAACTACCACGGATTCGAGGGCAATTAACCTTGACACGAACGTAAGGAGTATGCATGTCCTAGAGGACTTTTATCATCTCATTGTAGAACCGGAGTTATGGGAAATAAGTGGCAGTTCAGAGGATTCACTTTTCTCCAAGTATCTGGAAAAAATTGCAGATGACCGTTTTGATCCGGCATCTGTTACTGTGACAGAAAGAGCTGCCATGGGGTTCTACAGGTCGACACGTAAATTAGGAAATTTAGTTGATTTCGGAGCTAACGCTGACAGTGAGTTAAGAAGAGGATTTCTAAAACGAGATTCATATGTGCATCGTATAAAACAGTTTAGCAGAGATATTAACCACTACATAGACATGGCGCAACTTTTTCTTGATAGAGTGATTGGAGAAAAGTTAAAGGAAAGTACAGATTTTAGTGAAACCACGCGATTAGTGGCAAGCCTTGAAAGCAGGTTCGTTACGTCATCAGAATATCGTGCAGAACTTGGTCGGGTGACTGACGTGCCTTCTCGTACTGCGTGTCAGGCTGCATTGGTAAAAGCATACCTTGAAAGACTGAAAAGTGCGTTTAGTGTACTTCATTATAATGGGAGCGGTAGACATGCCTAAACAGATAGATGTAGTGATATGGGACTTGGTAGGAGTGTACTTAAATGACCCACGACGAGAAATCGTTTCAGACATTAGTCGACATACCGACAAAGAATACAGAGTGGTAGCAGACGCATTTACAAAACCACCCCTCAATACTAGTCTTAAAGTAGGTGGGATTACGTTTGAAGATTTTGTACAAGAAGCGGGAAAAAAGATAGGTTACAAAGGTGACCTTTTTCATGAAATTGACTGGAAACAGGCCTGGTTTAGCCGTTACAAGCCGCGGGACGGGATTGAGGAACTTGTCACAGAAGTGAAAGAGAAAGGAAGAAAAAATATCTCGCTTTCAGATAACTTCAGAGAGTTAGTAGACTTTTTAGAAGACAGGTATTCATTCATGAGGCATTTCGATGGCTGTGTTTGGTCATTTGACGAGCACGTACGTATGAGAAAACCAACCGTTAAGATTTATCGGGAAACTTTACGAATGGCAGAATGTGAAGGATACCAGAGTTTGTATTTAGATGATAGTGTTGAAAACTGCGGATTTGCAGGGAGGCTTGGAATAAATACGGTTCATGTCGAACCTGTACGTGATGACAACAGAGTTTTACAAGCCATTCGACAGGAATTAAGAAAGCATGGGATTATGGTAAGAAAAAAGTGAACCTAAATGTTTTTTTTCACTTGCAGGATGATATTAGATTTTTATTTAAAATCTTCAATAGAAACTCTCGCTTGCTCGATGTCCAAAAACAGGTCAAGAGTCTGTTCCATCTTGTGAAGAATATGCAGCTCAGGATAAGGAATCTTTCCACTTAATTTTTCCATATCTCGCTTACAATTATCCCTGTTTTCATTCATTTTCGACATAAGTTCTGGACTATATTCAAAAAAGAATTTGTTATACAATTCCAAAGACTTTGCAATGCGCGTTATCATTTGTTTAGTCTCTGGCTTTAAATCTTTTTGGTGCGACAAAATATCACGAGCGGAATATTTCACGAAATCAGTTATTCTATCCATTGTTGCCAAGATGTGATGCAAGAATGTTATTTTTGTGTGGTCAGGATGTCCATACTTATTGAGAAGACGAATACAATAGCTTATGAATTTGCTGATTGTATAGTGTTTCTGCTCGACAGTTTCCAGTGATACAAGATCGTTTTTTGAAATTGCCTGAACAAATTCGCCATATAAGTCCTGAAGAAGCAGAAAAATTCTGCGCATGATTGTTTCAAATTCTTTTGGAGTTGCTTCTGAAATACATCGCAGACTACAAAATGTATCTGTTTGCCTGATGATTTCCAAACCTGTAAGATGTGATACTTCTTTGAAAATAATTTCGTTGACTTTTTCTTTTTCCGCTTTACGAAAATGCATGGCAAAAGGATTTTTGAATGATAAATCAATTTGGTCGTATCCCTTACGATAGAGGGCACGAATGACGTGAAGTATGGAAGTACTATCCAGTCCTGTAATATCCAAATTGATATTCTTACTCACAGGCTGCTGATCTACGCTCACAATCAGCTTATTTCCATCTGGACTCACATCCAATTCATCGCCCTTTTTAATGTTTAATTTTCTAGCCCACTGAATAGGAAGAGAAACAAGCTGTGTCGAATTCGCAATTTGGATAACACGCCGCTTCATATAATTATGAAAGTAGAATTTATATATAAATTTTTCTAAAATATAAGTAGATATAATATTTTTTTATTATTATTAATTTTATCATGATGAGGTTTTAAATGACAAACGAGCCAGTTCATTTAAACATTTTAATTACTTTTATAACCTTTATATATTATAACGTGAAGATATATATGGGACGCACTGCTTATAGTTACTCCAGCCGCGTGCCCGTGAGCATTCTGTTTGGGGGTGGTTAAGATGAAGATGCATATAGCTAAAAAGCCGAGTGAAATTGAGATCAAGGATTGGATTGACGAAGAAGACTTCTACTCCGAGGATGCGCGTATTCTTCTCATTGAGGATGACGAGTTATCAGGTGAAGAAGAAGGTTTCATGCAAGGCTACGGAGCAGTGTAATGTCTCTCAAGAACCTTCTTGGGCTCGATGACATGAACATCAGTGATACAGAGATAATGGAAAAGATAAAATCCGCACTCGACCATGACTTAAACGAAGTTGAGTTTGTCCGAA
>DATEAE010000060.1:0-2869 GCA_035288505.1 Candidatus Nanoarchaeia archaeon | reverse complement strand
TCATCGGCGTTTTAGGCGAAAATGGCATCGGAAAAACGACGTTTGTCAAAATGCTTGCGGGTGTTATCAAGCCCGATCAGGGCACTATCTCAGTGAATGTAAAAGTGAGCTACAAACCCCAGTATCTCGAATCTGAAAACGATGAGCTTGTCATGACAATATTGAAAGAAGCAATAAAAAATTACATGCATCTGCTTATTGAACCGTTGAATATCGCTCCGTTGTTTACCCGTAAACTGAACGAACTTTCTGGTGGGGAGTTGCAGAGAGTTTCGATTGCGTATGCACTAAGCAAGGAAGCTGAACTGTTTTTGCTCGATGAACCCAGTGCTTATCTTGACGTTGAACAGCGTCTTATATTATCAAAGCTTTTGAAACGGTTTGCAGACGAGAAAAATGCCACTATTCTTGTTGTTGACCATGACCTTTTGTTTCTTGATTACCTGAGCGAGCGATTGCTGGTGTTTACAGGAAAGCCCTCTCATGCAGGTCAAGGTTTTGGTCCCATGGTCATGGAAGAAGGAATGAATATGTTCCTTCAAACTGTCGGAATCACCTTTCGCCGCGACAAAGACTCGGGCAGGCCAAGAGCAAACAAGATTGATTCCTTTTTGGACCGCGAACAGAAAAAGCAGGGTAGGTATTATTATAGCTGAGCGAATATCTTCCAGTATGAAGTGATGCCGTCTCTATCGTGTTTTTCTTCTTCACATGAAGTAATCTTAAAATTTTTGAGCATCTCTCTTAGTTCTTTTTCCGTGAAGAAATGGCGTAGCACATTTTTGTAAATAAATGTGTGTTGTGCTATTTGCTGGCCTTTCCCCTAATATTTGTCCTCTGTGTTTTTTGCAATAAGTGCGAGCAGTCCATCCTGTTTTAAGACCTGCTGTATTTGGTCAATTATCTTCTGCGATTCTTCTATTCTGAAAAAATGAATTGAAAACACGCAGTATACTACGTCGAATGTTTTTGGTTTGAATGTCGAAAGGTTGCGCATATCTTGACATACTTTTTTTATTCTTTTGTCAACAATTGAACTCAACGCCTCTTTTGACCAGTCCATTTCAGTCACCTGAAAACCGTTGTCTGCAAAAAATATACTGTCCTGTCCCTGACCACAGCCGAGATCGAGAATTTTTTGATTTTGTGTATTCTGTTTCTTTATGAACTCGAATGTTTCGCGTGCAAATGATATTTCTTTTTCACGATAATAATTCTGTTTCAGGAATTGGTTGTTCCATACGGATTTCATGCTCTACTTTCAGCAATACTTATATATAAATCGTGGTACGGTTGGCTCATGTGTGGCATCATTGGTTATGTCGGTAAAGAGAAAGCTGCGTCTCATCTTCTGAAAGGAATAAAAAAGCTCGAATATCGAGGCTATGATTCTGTTGGTATGGTTACGTTTGATGATGGCTTTCATGTCAAAAAAGATGTTGGCGAAGTCGATATTGTTGACAAAAAAGTTCATTTTCTTGAATTGCCAGGAATAATGGGGATTTCACATTCACGTTGGGCGACTCACGGCGGTGTCACAAAAGAAAACGCTCATCCTCATCTTTCCTGCGATGGGCGTGTTGTTATCGTTCATAACGGCATCATCGAAAATTATCTTGAAATGAAGAAAGAGCTGGAGAAAAAAGGCTGTGTTTTCAAAAGCCAAACTGACTCAGAAGTGGTTGCACATTTTATTGAACACAGATTGGAAAAAAATATAGCTATTAATGATATTATCACAGATTTTATTGCTACTGCTCAAGGTACGTTTGCGATTCTTTTCATGGTGAAAGGCGATCATCATATCTACGCGTTACGCCGTGATTCACCTTTGGTTCTTGGTGTTGGCAAAAATGAAAACTATCTTGGTTCTGACATTTATGCGTTCTCGGACAAAACGAATCACGCTGTCTTTTTTGAGAATGATGAGTTTGCTGTTGTTGATTCTGATTCCTATTCGTTTTTTGATAAGAAAGGACGACAGATAAAAAAAGAGATTAAAACTTTTGTTTGGGAAGAAGAGGATGCTGGGAAAAAAGAATATGACCATTTCATGCTCAAAGAAATTATGGAAGAGCCTGTTGTCGTTAAACGCATGCTGACGTCGCTCGAAACTGACCAAAAACAGCATTTTGGAAAACTCATTTCGCTTATCAAAAGCTCGCACAAAATTGTGTTTGTTGCTGCCGGCAGCAGTTATCATGCCACCCTGTTAGGAACGTATTATCTCCATAAATGTGGTGTTGAAGCACAGACTCTTATCGCGTCTGAATTTGAGCATTTTGCACATCTTGATGAAACTTCGCTTGTCATAGCTTTTTCACAATCCGGGGAAACAATGGACGTTATTGATGCGTTGAAGTATGCACAGTCAAAAAAAGCAAAGATTGCTTCTGTGGTCAATGTTCCGTATTCTACCGTTCAACGTATGTCTGAGCTGTCTCTCAATATTCTCGCTGGTCAGGAAGTGTGTGTCGCTGCAACAAAGTCGTTCGTCAATCAGGTTGTGCTGCTTCTGAAGATTGCACGTGAATTCGGTCTTGATGTCAATGTTCACGAAATTCCAGATAAAATCAAAACAGTCTTTCAAAAAGTTGATACCATTAAAAAAATCGGAAAAAGTATTGCAAAAACACATGATTTGTATATCCTCGGTCGTGGGTTGAGTTACCCTGTTGCGCGTGAAATGGCTTTGAAAATAAAAGAAATTTCTTACATCCATGCCGAGGGAATGATGGGCGGCGAATTGAAACATGGAACGATTGCGCTCATCGAAGAAGGAACACCTGTGATTAGCCTTATCAGCAACGCAGACCAGGCAATGCTGTCAAATACCAAAGAAGTTGAAGCGCGCGGTGCACGTGTCATT
>DATEAE010000059.1:0-2154 GCA_035288505.1 Candidatus Nanoarchaeia archaeon | reverse complement strand
GGATTGTGTTCCATTACGGATGACGACATCCGGCGGAACCAGGAAAGACGTCGCCAGATGTTCTTTGAAAACGTCTTTCGTGATAAGTTCAGCATCAAATTTACCAAGTTTGACAAGCAGAGAAATTTTTTTGCAGCTGTCAACGATTTCGTCCTGTCCATCATAACTCAGGCAGAAATTAACAAAAAAACTGGTATTATCGCGCGTTTCTTCGGTGACACGTCGAGCTGCTTCAACAATGTTCTGCGACAAGTCATGCCATTTACCCAGCACGGTTACTTTGATTTTATGATGGTTGAATAATTCTTTGGTCGTTGGGCTGGTTAAGAATTGTGCAAATTCAGCAAACACTACATCACCCTGGGGCGTACTTTTCATTCCCGGGGAGGTTACAAAGAACGTCAGCGCCGACACATTGAGCATTGCCTGATGCTCGATAAAAGCATAAACATGATGAAAGCTTAACTGATAGGCTTCCTGTAATGGCACACTATGCTGCTCGGCCCATTTTCCAATCCCTTCGAGATCCATTGCAACATGCTTTGACATCTACTCGTGGATAGTGAAACTGGTTAATAAAATATACTGAGGTAAAGTACAGTAATGAGAGATAAGAGGACTCACACGCAAGATGTAATTTATGGACTCCCAGCAACCCCCGTTCCCCATGAAAAAAAAAACGTACGTTTAATTTTTTTCGCTTCCTTCTGCTCCCACAACAAAAAAGTCCTAAAGCTTCTCCTCAAAATCAATAACCATATAAAACAAAATAAAATCACAAACATATGGAAGTGATGCTTACAGCAGTTGTTCTTTTCTCCCTATTCATTGCTTCAATCATTGATATAAAAACGCGTGAAGTGCCCGATTGGCTAAGCTACTCGTTGATAGCAAGCGCATTTGGATTAAGAACCATCGATGCCATCATCAAACAAAGCGTTGAGCCGTTGCTGACTGGATTGGCGGGTTTTGCAGCGTTCTTTGTCATTGGATACATCCTGTATCGCAGCGCTCAATGGGGCGGTGGAGATACAAAGCTACTGATGGGAGTCGGCGCAGCAATGGGATTGCCATTGACTTTAAACCAAATTCCAACAATGTTTGTTTTCTTCATCAACATGATTGCTGCAGGCGCAATGATTGCCATTGTTGTTCTTTTATATTTAGGAATCCGCGAACGAAGAAAAGTAAAAGAAGAATGGAAGAAACAAAGACAACTGTACAAAAATCTCGAGAAAAAAGTTTTTACCGGATTTTTCTTACTTTTGGCATTCACTCTGATACTCTATGTGTATGTATCTCCATACGCACTTTCAATAATGGTTCCATTGTTATTGATTCCATTGATGTACGTTACGGTTGTACTTGTCAAATCCATAGAAAAAACTGCGTTCATCAAAACAATTTCGCCAAAAGAGCTGACGGAGGGAGATTGGCTTTCTGAACCAGCAACGATGGGAAAGACGATAATTGTAGATACGAAATACTGCGGCGTAACAAAACAGGACATCAAAAAACTGAGTGAGCTTCACGCACAGGGAAAGATAAAAAAAGTAATCATGAGAACAGGTATTCCGTTCGTTCCGAGTTTTTTCGTTGGGTATCTGTTCACGATAATAATAGGCAATTGGTTCGCATTACTTGTCTAGAACTCCTGTGGTGATGACAGAGATTGTGATATGAGCATATACTGCATATGAGTTTTAGACACATCAGAGTTTTCCATAAAAACTCTAAATGTTTATAAATCGACTATAATTTTTGTGATGCATGCGTCGGTGGTCTAATGGCTATGACTGCGCCCTTCCAAGGCGCGTGTCCGGGTTCGAATATCCCAGAGGGAGACTACAAATCCTCGGGATTTGAATGTCCCGGCCGACGCATTTATTACTAGGGTTGATGCGTTATTTCCATTGAATCCATGTTGAGCAGAGAACAAAAGAGAGTTTCATTCCGGTAAAACTTCAGTAGCAATTTATAAGTGAGAGGACGCACCTTAACACCGAGAGAGAGGTATGACCACACCAATAAAAGAAGTACGCTATCGTTCGATAATTCCCGATGAGCCTTTACATCCGATAATAGATGTAGAAATCATAGGATATGCAAACGTTCCATGTATTTTGGACTCAGGTGCAAACCGAAGTTTATTTC
>DATEAE010000058.1:0-6583 GCA_035288505.1 Candidatus Nanoarchaeia archaeon | reverse complement strand
TAAAATTCGGAGCAAAATACGACAGTGACTTCCCTCCGATTGTCGTTTACAGCCTGCCACTACCAGATGTCGTTGAAGAAAAAGGCACAGAACAGAAAATCATCGAGACACTCGTTTTTGGAGTAAGGAAACTGCAACAGGCCGGAGCTAACTTCATTGTGATTCCATGCAACACAGTCCATATCTGGATGAAAGAGATGAGAGAAAGCGTACAAATACCTATACTCAGCATCGCGGAAGAAGTGTGCAGAATCTTAAAGAGCAAATCATACACAAAAGTAGGGCTTCTTTCCACCGGCCTAACAAACAGAAAGAGAGTATTTGACAGAGAATGCGAAAAAAGTAATGTGGAGCTGTTGAAGACAACAGAAGGGGAACAACAAAAGGTAACTCAGATAATAATGGCAGTGCTCGAAGGAAAAGTTCCAGATAAAGCTGAACTCAAACCTATACTCACGCAGTTTAGCAGGCAGAAAGCACAAGCAATTATTCTTGGTTGTACAGATTTACCGCTGATTGTAACACAAGACGATAGCGATATTGAGATAATAGATACAACACAAGTCTTGGCCAAAGCAGCAGTACGTGAATGCCAGCAAAATCTATTTAAACAAACGAGCAATGATGACAAATGATGCAGCCCACCAAAGGCACAAAGGATTATCCGCCGGAAGAGAAGATTCTACGCAATAGAATAGTCAAAACAATCCAGTACTATTTCGAACTCTACGGCTTCGCTCCGTTGGAAACAGCAACGCTCGAGCCGATAGAAACACTCACGGCGAAGTATGCAGGCGGTGACGAAATAGTAAAAGAGATATACAAGCTCAAAGACCAAGGAAAGCGAAATCTTGGACTGCGTTATGACCTTACAGTACCATTAGCGAGGTTCATCGGCGAAAATCCCAACATCAAGCTTCCGTTCAAGCGTTACGAAATAGGAAAAGTCTTTCGCGACGGACCGATAAAAGCTGGTCGGTTACGAGAGTTCTGGCAATGCGATGGCGACGTCATTGGCGCAACAAGCATGCTTGCAGAGGCAGAGCTGTTAAAATTAGCAGACGACGTTTTTGCCAAACTGAACATGAACGTCGTCATCAAAGTAAACAACAGAAAACTGCTCAACGGCATCATGACCGCCGCAGGAATCACAAACAAAGAAGATGCTATTCTTACTTTGGACAAGCTCGCAAAGATTGGCGCATCAGGTGTAAAAGCTGAGTTAAAACAGAAAGGCTTTGATGACACACAGATAAAAGAATTATTGAAACTTACTCAAGCGACAGGTTCAAACGAACAAATTCTGAAAAAACTTGAGCCGTTGGTTAATGATAGTGAAGGCGGACAGGGAATAAAAGAATTGCGCGAGCTTCTCCATTACCTCAAGAAAATGAATACAGAAGTTCAGCTGGACGTATCGCTTGCACGCGGCTTGGCGTATTATACAGGCACAATTTACGAAGTGTATCTCAAAGAAGGAATGACATCATCCATCGCTGCAGGTGGTCGTTGGGACACCATGATTGGCAAATTTTTAGACACAAACAGGTCATTTCCAGCAGTTGGCATTTCGTTTGGGTTAGAGCCTATAACAGCCGCGCTTAAGTCAGACATAAAAACAGTGACACAGGCGTACATCATCCCGATAAACACCGTTGAAGAAAGTATCGTCATTTTACAGAAGTTCAGAAACGAGGGCATTTGTGCAGAGATGGACCTGCTTGGGAGAAGCCCATCCAAAAGCCTTAATCATGCAGATGTGTATGGCATTCCATTTGTTGTTTTTGTCGGCGAGCAGGAATTGGAAGCGAAAAAAGTAAAATTAAAAGACTTAAAGACAGGAAAAGAGTTTCTTGTAGCATTAGAACAAGCTATTTCTATCGTGAAGAGAAATTAGCGAGCTATATCATACACTTTGTCGCATGCATACTGTTGTCCCTGATTGCATAGGCGTACATATTCCTGAAGCTCTTCATCAAATGGAGCGAGCGTACCAGCAGCAAGACCAGCAGGTTCATTTTCATTATTTCCAGTGCTGTACGCAAAGACAAAAAGTAAGAGCAGAATGATAAAGATTGCAATAAAAAATTCCTGAAGCAGATGCTGCGTAAAATCTGACTTCTTTTTAACAACACGTCTTTTTCGCATGGAGAAACCATTCATTTGGGATTTAAAAGAGTTTGCAAAAAGTATTTAAAGTCTCATCAGAAAAATGAGTTTATGAGCGCTTACAACAATTTTCACCACAATTTGCCAGATGGATGGTACAGAGGAGCTAAAGGCTGGCCAGACGACCACCCAGATATAACCATTGCTTTAGACAACGTCGTAGAAGAGATTGGTTTTGATTTTGGAGCATTTGAGCAATTGAAAGCATGCAAAGAAAGAACAACGACATTAAATTTTACAATACGGAATAATGCAGCAGAAGGAAAAAGATTATTGACAACGGATGAGACTAAACTATTAATGACAGTGAGTGAAGAAGATGCAGAAATTGACAGAAGTATAACCAGAGCTTTAAAGCCACTCTACAACAAAATGCGCGAACAGGGATTTACACATGAAGAATTAGTCCAGTAGTCAAACCTTCGTCAACACAACCGGTTTCTCAGCAACAAGCACAGTTTTCTCCATCTGTGAAACAATCCCATGCTTCTCATCAACAAGCGGAGGATAACCGCGCAAAATCTCCTGCTGCTCTAGATTCCGTAAAGCAAAATTAGTTCGTCCTTTTCCAAACTGTCGAGTTAACCATTTGCGCGCAAACGGCAGTCCGTTATACTTCTCAATGAACGCAAGCGCCGACCGCGTAATGGGGTCACGAACTGACTTTTTTGTTTCAAGCATGTACACACCTGCTTCGCCGCTTTCATAGACAACACCAGCGCCATTGGTGGCAAAAGGTTCAATAGCAATAACCATACCCACACGCAACTTTGTGGGCGAACCGGTAGGAACATTAGGAATGCTTGGCAGCGTATGTATTTTGTATCTGCCCAAACCATGACCGCTCAGATTGCGAACAGCACTGTAGCCATAGCTGGACAGGATTTCATGAACGGTTTTGCCGATGGCTCCTGTGCTTGTCCCTGGCACAGCCATTGCGAGCGCAGCATTCAATGCTTCAGTGTTTGCTTTCAGCAGGTCTTTCCATTTGCCACTCAAATCAACCGTAACTGCATTGTCCGCAATGTAGCCATTGGCATGAACACCTACATCGAGTTTCACGACATCGTCATCGAGAACAGAAGCATCACCATCATCAGGACAGCTATGAGCAGCAACATCATTGATGGAAAGCTGCGGAGGAAAAGCAATGTTTTTCCCAATCTTTGCTTCAACTTTGTCAAGAATGTCAATAACACGTGTTCCTTTCTTTATCAGATTTTTGCCGAACTCAAGCGCCTCGGCGGCTTGTTTTCCTGCGACAGAAAAAGATTGGAGAGCTTCGTCATCAAAATCCTCCGCTTCATCGTCACTTTTTTCAAGCTCGTGATACATAAAAGCCCGCAAAACGCAGGGAGTTAAAAAAGGTTGTCATTCCAAAAAGGAGGAACTTACAGCCCCGCAAACCATTTGACTTCGATGATGCCAGCAATGACAACGAGCAAAATGCCAAATACCAAAAACGCTAACGCATCATACATGACATACCGAAACTGTTGGCTGAAAACCTCTTCACGCAGCACTGCTTTCGATACGATGCCTCCTATCATTGCCGCGCCGACATAGGCGGCTCCTTCAGTAACCATGTGAGGCAGAAAGGGCAGTAAATCCTGTGCAAACATAACAACGGGGTCAGCACCGCTCGCCATTGCAGCTTTTCTTACGAATAAGGAGAACACGACACCCCACACCGACGCATTCCATACTAAAAAGATAATTGCCCCTGCGCCATAAATCAATGAAAGCAAAAATGATACGACAAACACAAGCACGTTATTCATGATGATAGACATGAGCTGCGCATTCACAACGGCAAAACCCTTTAGTCCGGCTGTACTGAGCTGTGCTGTGAACAATTGTCCGACGTCAGCTTGTGGCATGAGGAGTGTACTAAAACTGTAAGCTACAAAGATGCCCAAAAAGAGGAATAAATATACGGCGAATATGTCAGAATGGTCTCTCCACAATCTACGGATTGAAAAGTTATAGGATTCCAATGCTTGATTGGCTTCAAGACGCAACAGTTCTGCGAGCGAAGGGACAAGCAATATCGAAGTAAACGCAACGCTCATGATGCCTGAGCTTGAGCGAAATATAAGCCGTGCGGATACGATACCAAGGATAGTGTAAAGTAATCCTAAAAGAAATGCGTGATACTTTTTGTATACCCACTCTGCTTTTATCAGCTGTTCAAAAACCATACTACCTCTTTTTGTGAAAGAATGCTTCATTTATTTTTAAATGTTCTGTCGGCGAAAATGTCAAAATGGAGGAACTTCAGATAATTTTCACACAAAGTGCGACATGTGAACTCCCAGTCACAGACGTTACAAAAAGGAAGAAAAAAAGAAAACGTTTACGTAATTTTTTTCGCCTTCCTTTTGCTCCAACGACCACGACGAACAAGTGCAAAATTTTATAAATGAAACGCTCAAATTCTTGTCCATGTCAGATTTGGAAGATAAAATCAAACGCTCACAAAGAAGAAAGACAAACAGAGTTCACGAGCTAACGAGCAGAATAACAGAACAAGAAGCAGCACGACGAAAAGCGAAAGATACTGGAAATGTTAATCTTCCATCGTCACGTCTGCGACCGTTCTATCAGGGACACGACCATCCAAGTGAAGGATGGAAAAGAGAATATACGCCACGAAGTGGATATAGGTTAAGTACTAATGGAACCGTGCGATACGAAGATACGAACATTCTTTTTGGTTACGCTTCAGACACTTACGCAAAACTTTCTCGCCTTCCTCCTGCAGCGCTTGATAAGTTGGTAGAATACGAAATCTTGGAAGTATACAGTCCGAAATCAACAATACCATTTAACAAGAAAGAAGGGGGTCGTGAGTTCCTCAGAGTAACAGTAGTAAACAAGTTTGGCGACTTTGATCAAGAATGGAAATGGGTAGAATCAAACACAAATTTTTCACCAAGCAGGTACGGTATCCCAAACGGAATGTCTGGTAGGACAGTTCATTTGCCTTCCGACAAATGCCAAGGACTCTACGACCTATGCAAAGATGACGAACGAGCACTTGAAGCACTGCAAGATCTTGGCATCATAAAAGATACAGTAGTTCGCGTCCAGATGGATAAAGTTGCTTTATTCTGCGGTCTTGACGGAGAAGAAATTCCTCACGCATACGCAGCAATGTACGACAATCCAGCAAACCGAACATACGCACAAAAAACTGTTCTTGGAAAGACCGATAGACGAAGAAAAAAACGTGATTAACGACACATCGCAATAAAGATGCTTTTTGAATCGCTCGCTTCGAATTCTCCACCATCGCGAACATTAAAATCACGGTCAAATTTCACATCTCTGAAAACACGGGCTTCAAACGTATACCTTCCTTCTGGTGCTTCCGAGCCAACATCAAAAGTAACAGAACGAACATGACCTGGTTCGACTTCAACAAATTTTTCTTCGTCAAACAATCTATCCTCTGTCAGTTGAACACGAACCGTCTCCGTTTCGTCGCCTTTATTCTCAACATCAACAGTGACATCAATCCTCTTTTCGCATTCAACAAAATCGTCAGATACATCAATATCAAGAGTAAGCTCATGATTAGCATCATCTACCGTCGCGTCCCACTGGTCGAGCGCGACACGCTGTCTATTCATCTCTTGCCAACGTACAAAATCGTCTGGTCTTTGCTCATCAGCAATTTCATAAGTGACAAGCACAGGATTTTCATTCAAAGGCACGGATTCTGTTTCAACAGTGCATCCGCCTATCAAAACAAAAATACCGAGCAATAAGAGTACTTTACTTTTGTCCATAAGCTAAACTCGCTTCCCCCGTTTATAAAGTTTTCTATTTGTTACTACTTAATAGTGTTTATTGTTGATGCCCACAATCGACATCTCCCCACACAAACTATATAAACAACATCCAACCAAAAGCATTCATGGGTAGAATAAAGACAAAGCTTGTGAAGCGCATTACGAATGACATTCTAAAGAATTTTGGCGACGAAGTAACCCCCTCATTTGAGGAAAGCAAGAAACTGATTACGATAAAGCTCGACACGCAGAGTAAAAAGCTGCGCAACATGATTGCTGGGTACGTTGCACGAAGAAAACGAAAACTGATGACAGAACAGTAGGGAGGGATAACATGAACGACAACAGTATTTTTATCGGTCCTAAGCCTTTTATGAATTATGTTACCGGTGTAGTAATGCAATTTACAACAAAAGAGGCGCAAGAAGTGATTGTCAAGGCACGCGGAAAGTTCATCAGCCGTGCAGTTGATGTTGCTGAAGTTGCTGCAAAACGATTTCTCGAAGGACAGATTGCAATGAAAAATGTCAAGATTGACAGCGAAGAGTTCACAAACAAAGAAGGAAAGCAGGTCAGAGTAAGTAGCATTGAGATTACATTGGAAAAGAACAAGTAAT
>DATEAE010000057.1:0-4010 GCA_035288505.1 Candidatus Nanoarchaeia archaeon | reverse complement strand
AATATATAAATGTTACGAAAACGTATACTGGGTATACATAATAGGGTACTAGTTTGGTCCATTTTGGCTTATTTGTTCTCGAAAATCAAGAACATGAGCAATTGCTTCTTCTCGTGCGTAATCACGCAGGATGATATGATTGCCTTCTTCTAACAAAATAAACTGTTTTATCGTCTGTAATTTGTCATACAATGTTTGGGTAGCTGCTGGCGATGCAACTGTATCCTGTGACGCGTGAAGGAATAGAACGGGCGCTGTGACTTTAGAAAGGTCTTTCATTACCACTTTGTTGAAATCAACCAGTTCAGCAGCTCCTTTCAGAGGAAAAGTCCAGTAACTCAGATGCGCTTTTTTTCCTTCCGGATGCATCACTGTTTCGCCGGGCTCTGTTTTTTTTGTATATCTCAACACCGAATGAAATGCTTGTGTTATCTCATTGATTGGCAGGAAATCCGGCTGTGGTTTTACCATCATCCCAAAAAGCACAACACCGTCAACACGATGGTTTTCTGCATAGCGTAGCGCGATGCTTGCGCCCATGCTGCTCCCTAAAAGATAAGTACACTGTTTTTCGTCTGCAATTTGTTCGACCTGATGATACCATTCTTCAACAGAGTATTGTTCAAGATGGCTTGGTCGTTCGCCGTGTCCATGGAGACGAGGAACGTAAACTGAATCATTGAAGCGTAAAAAAATCTCAATCGCAAGGTCGCGCAATTCATCTGGTGTTGATGTATATCCATGTACAAGAACCCAGCATGTGCCACTTGTGCCGGAGAATTCTATTGCCTGCGAACCTGAAATAAGACCATTGGACAAATCCCAGTGCTTTTCGTCGAGCTTGTCGATGTCCTCTTTTTGAAGAAAGCCGGTATGTCGGTATAGAGAAACGCTGCTGGCAAATAAAACTAAAAGAAATGTGCAAATAGATAACAAAACATTGCGTTTCAAAACATTCTTCTTGCGCTTCATCCGGGAAATAAAACCAGTAGTATTATTAAATCTAATTATGTTATTGGCATTATGAAATGCCCAAAGTGCTCATCAAAAAATGTAGAGAAGATAGAGCACAACGATATCTCTTTTATCATCTGTAAAAAATGCGGCTATGACGAAAGTTTGTATGAGATTAATTCGACGCAGCGTTCAACGCAGCGCGAGAAAGCACGGTATAATCCGTATAAGAGTGGTGGAGCGAAGAGAACGAAGTGAGTTACTGAACTGCTTCTTCAAGCGTCTGCGTGACTTGTTCTCGTGAAAAAGTAATTCCCGTTTCTTTTGAATAAGCTTCGAGAAATTGCTCTATGACGATGTGCATTGGTGGTGCTTCAGCCATTTTTTTTTTCATTGATGTTACTCGTGCATCCTTATCTCCACAGGCAAGAATCATATCAAAATATTCAAGCTGAGGATTGACATAGACGGCAACGCCGTGCATACTTACACGCACACCTCGTACTCTTGGAAATCCAACGCCAATAGCCGCAATTTTTTCTTTAGTGGCAGAGACCAAAACACCCGGATGCTGTGTGTCATAACTTCCAAAAACATTGATGCCATTCTCAAGCATCACACTAATGACCGCGCGTTCGAGCTTTTCAATGTGACGACGCCGTGCTTCGCTATCGTTTGCCAAAGCAATTGCATACCCCATCATCATGCCTGGACCATGATAGGTAAAACTTCCACCACGAGTATATGGACTTTTGCTCAAGTCAAAAACATCAATACCTCTCGCTTGTAATTGTGCATCATTCAGCTTTCTATCGTCTGGTTTTGTATCTCTCCCGATAGTCACAACATGAGGATGTTCAAGAATAAACAATCGCGGAGTTCCGTCAGTTGCGCATAAATTGGCAGCACGCTGTTGTGCAAGGAATGCAGCTTCATATCGCATGGCTTCAGGCACGATGTAAACTTTTCCCATGCAGCGCTTTTCAACGTAGCTTTATTTAAGCTTTTGTGAGAATGATTAGTAAGATTTTATAATACGAAAACATTCTCACCTAAAATGGACATTGAAAATTTGGATTATTTTTCAAAGATTCTGAAAGAGAAGTTCAGATTGTTTTGCGATTGATTTTTTCATTTTTGTCCTCTGTAATGATTTTACCGACGTGTTCCGCAAAAAAAAGAAAAAATTATCGTCCGTACTCATCGACTTTGTATATCTGTCCTTCGTGTCGCACAAGACGAGCAGATTGTGCTCTTGGGTCAACCTTTATCTTGATTTCTTCAAGTGATGGAAAGTGCTCTCTGCAAGCCTCCAGGACTTTCGGCGCTAAAGCTTGAAGCACATTCTCAGGAAGTCCGCCGTAATCTCCTGACGTTCCACTCAACTTTACAACTTTTGCATCGTCGGAAATGTCAACATCCCCACCGCCAAGTATTCTTCCCGAACCGTCCTCGAGCGCTTCTCCATAGAACCCATTTGCATGCGGTTTCACGCCTGATTGCTGAACAAGACGACGGTGCGACGTGACGTCTCGACCTTTGGTCAAATGTGCCACTAATCTCACATTATTGTCCCGACAGTACACAACGAACCTGCTGTGTTGGTAATTGAGATTGAATCCTTCTGCCCTCGTAATTCTATCCGCTTCAAACACGAGTTCATCCAAATTTACATTTTCTGCCATTTTTTCCTCCTACATCTGCCGATGGAATACTGCCTGAAATTCTGCACGTTCTTGCGTCTCTCCAAGCGCACATATCAATACATCCAAGCAGGCTACCACGACATCCTTAACATTTTGTCTTGTCATTTTAATCACTAACAAGTACTAACCTAACTGGATTATAAATATTCACTCTCCAAAAATGGAGGATAAAATAGTGGAAGCAAAATCGAAAAACCTAAATATGTGTAAACACATAGACGACTTATGGCAAACATGACGTTATCTGTTCCTGAGAAATTGCACAAAGAGATGAACTTACATTCCGAGATTAGGTGGAGTGACTTGGCGCGGCAGACATTTGAAAAAAAGATACGAGAACTTCACTGGATAGACCTAATTTTATCCAAAAGCAAGCTGACTGAAAAAGATGCTGAAGAGATTGGACATAAAATCAAGCATAACATAAGCAAACGATTTAGGCAATGAAAATTGTTGTTAATACTAATCGGATTATTGCTGCCCTGATTAAAGACTCAATGTCAAGAAAGATTATTCTTCATGGAAATGCTGAATTTATAGTTATTCAATCACTGGAAAATGAGGTTGCGGAGCACAAAGATAGCATCATCAAAAAAGCAAATATCTCAGAGAGTGAGTTTGAGATTATTCTTCAAAAACTTTATGAGAAAATGATAAATCTTGATGATGAAGTGATTATGTCAAAAATGAAAGAAGCCTCACAGATTATGGATACCATAGACCATGATGATACACCATTCGTAGCAGCTGCATTGGCAACTGAAGCAGCCATCTGGTCAGACGACAAGCATTTTCAGCAGCAAAAAAAAGTAAAGATACACACAACAGCAGAATTACACGAAATGCTCTTTTGAAATTTTTTATATTCATGCTCTCCAAAAATGGAGGATAAAACGAAAAGCTTAAGTGCAAACTTCTTTTTCTTCTTATCATGGACAGTCACATCCTCGAAGACATTGGACTGACAAACGCAGAAATCAAAGTTTATCTGGCATTGTTAGAACTTGGCTCAAGTACTGCAGGCCCAATTATTGAAAAATCCGGCTTGCAAAGTTCTGTTGTGCATATGACATTGAACAAGCTTGTCGAAAAAGGCTTTGTTTCATTTGTCAAGGAATGCAAACGAAATCATTATCAGGCGACTAACCCAAAACACATCGTCGAATTTATCAATGAAAAAAAGCAGCGTTTTGAACAAATACTCCCTGAACTGTTATTAAAGCAGCAGACTGCAAAAACTAGACCTGAAATAATTACCTTTCGCGGCATCAAAGGTACGTAATTAGTCAGTTATCAAGTTAAGCTGCTGAAACACATTTAGCCCCTGCAGCTTCCAAGTGTGAATGACTG
>DATEAE010000056.1:0-4151 GCA_035288505.1 Candidatus Nanoarchaeia archaeon | reverse complement strand
ACTGTGTACGTCAGTAACAGCGTCCCATCATTCGAGCCGATATCCAGCACAACATCTCCAGAGTTCAGCTTGACTTTCTTCTCAACCGTAGAAGTGATATCCCGTAGCGCTTTCTTCATCGTCTCCGTGACACCAGAGCGATACCAATAGAATCCTGAATACAATAGTTCTTGCGGCGCCGTATGCTTTAATTGCAATAGTGTACAGTGTTCGCAGAATATCAATTCCAGCGGCGCTTTAACCTGCTTGTGCATGTCTTCTTTCGCAACAAAATTGCTGACATACAAATCGCCCAAAGAAAATACGGGTTTTAACTTGTCAGAATAGCAGACACGGCACGTGGTGCGTGTGGTAATGGATGGAATATGCATGAAACGGGTTGCTTAAGAGAGGTTAATAAAGATTATGGTTATCTAAGTTTACGCTCCAATTTTTCAAATAATGCAAAATGTTCAGGAGTCATCTTTTTCCTAAAGAAAGAATCCCAATTTTTTGCAAGAGGATAAGCGTCAGGATTACTCAAAAGAATAGCAAGAGGATGAGCACTTTCAGCATCAACCACAAGAGCGATTCTTTCATCTTCATAACTAACGAGTTTCTTAGCACAAGGGGCCAAAACTTTTTCATCACGAGTACGCATGACAAACCAATCGTAAACTATCCCCATATCATGGACTTCAATAGGATCAAGAACTTGAGTGGCTTTCATATATTCAAAAAATACACGCTCTTGATCAACATCCTGAAAACCAGCGCCTGTGCAAATTTGGCTTATATAGGCTCGTAAAAAAGTGGGAAGATCTTGAATTCCTTGAGCAATATTCAATTTGCCAGTTCGAGGATCATTACCTCCACGCTCAACAAATCGAGGCGTGTGATAGAACGCTTCAAATAGAGCAATACGTTGAGGTGTTAATCCTTTGTCAGCAAGAAGTGAAGGTAAATCTTGTTCAGCATTATCGCTAACTAACTGTTCAAATGATGAAGGGATAAAAATATTGTAAGTAGCATGCTTATTAAAAGGTTGATGACGAACTGCTGCATATCGATCAGCGTAACCAAAAGAAAAAGATTCTAATCGAGATTTCGCTTCTTCTTGTTCAGGAATAACAAGTAACGCAGATTGAAGAGGAGTATTGATTATTCCGATAAAATCAAGATTTTCATAGTCCAAGTATACAGGGTTATCTAAGGGCATTATCGTCGATAAAACAAGATAAGCTTTTTAAAGATTGCCATAAAAATAAGCTTAATGCAATTCATTTTCGCCAACGGCAATCACGGAAACGCGCCAGTAGTTATGGCTGTAGGAATATCACAGCTGATTGCGAGCCAAAATGCTGCGGCAACAGGAGAAGATTGGCAGATTATCGTTCCAGAAATATATGGACGAGAAGGAAAAATATTAGCAGAAGAACAGCTATTAGATCGTCGTGTTGTAATCGACAGAGAATTAGGAAGATTGTTGAAGCAATTATTCTACACCGGCGGAGATTTTAACGATCAGATGGATGCATTGATCGCAAATCGTGCATCTGTAGAAAAAGCAGTTCGTGAACATCTTGATAAAATGTATGGAAAAATGGGCCTTGAAGTAAACTGTGGGGCGTATGTAACAGCTGATTGTGAAAATTATTTTGTATTTCCAACAACACACACAAAATTATATCAACGAACATTGCAAACACCCGAATTAATGCAACGCTTCGATATGTCAAAACTCGAACGTCTAACTGAAATGATGAGTGAAGTTGATAACAGATTTGAAAAAATATTCATTCCAGAATATAACCCATATTCATTTGATAAGAAACAAAGAACAGGAGAAAAAGAAATATCTACACCACCATTAGCGCGCCATCAGCCAAGAAATAACGATGAAATCCCAAAAGGATTAATCTATTGTATGCTTCCAGGAACAGGAGCAGAATATGATGCAATATTAAGAAAAGCTCATGGCTATCGAGAAGCAGGACGCCCAGTTGCAGTCCAAAAATGGCATACAGGTCCTGAATTTGAAGGTTTTTTAAAACTCCACCCACAAGTAATTTCCAATCCAAATGTCGAAAGAGTAATTAGCCGCGCGGGATGGGGAACAATCTGGCTATGTCAAGTTACAGGAAAAGAACTCGAGCACGTCCCATATTCCTTGTATGAACCAGAAGTTTATTTCAATGCTAAAACACTTAATGAAGTTCCAATGCGTGATGCAACATTGAATCAATTGGTTAAGTTTAACACGCTTGATGGAATCGCATATGTCGCAAAAAATATAATAAAAGATATGTAATAACCCTAATCCAACCCAAACGCTTCTCTATAATCTTCTAAAGTAGAAAAATGCATATCCGGCTTCGCAGCCTTCAATTCTGTGTAATCAGATGTCCCTGTAGAAACAACAGCAACAGTAATCTTCTTTCCCGACTCAAGAGCCGCCCGCCGTGCAGCAATAATATCAAATGGCGTATCACCAATAACAACAACGTCATCAAAACGTCCCCGAGCCAATTCTAGACCATGCATCACGATCTGCCAGCGCTCTCGTCCACCATCATCTGTAGAAACAAAATCAAAATAGTGAGATAATCCCGCTTTCTCCAAGATCAGTCGTGCATTTTCAGGTAAATTCCCAGTAACGACGCCAAGCGGCTCATTCGCTCGTTTAATCGCATCCAAAAAATCAACAGCATGTGGTAACGGAACAACCTCAGCCGCCGCAAGCTCTTTCTGAAAATAGAAAGGATGCGCCGCAAGCATCTTTTTCACCAATCCCGAATCAAATTTCAATCCAAGCTTGCCAAACACAAATGAGTGCATATCATGCTCCGACATGCCAAATGTGATTAATATCAGATCTGTAGGTGCATCACAGTGTACAAAATCCCGATACAAGTTTTTATACGCCGCAAGATGCACATGAGTAATATTCACTAACGTCCCATCGATATCAAACAGCCACAATCGCATTCATTTCACCTTAAAACGCAATTTAAGAATTCTCCATCCGTACTGCATGCCATATTTGAACAGCTGCAAATCAACAGCATCAGTCCGCGACACGCCGCTTTTTCGATAGGTGTAATGATACCCGACTTCAACCACATGATACTTCCGTTTAATGCAAGTATAAAGAAATTCAATACAATACTCGCCAAATCCATGGGGATTGATACCCACAGCACGCGCAACGTCAGTTTTCGCCGCAACAAACCCCGATGTATAATCACGGATTTTCGAACTCAATATAATCATTCCATAGGTATTAATGAGGGTGCTCAATGAACGACGTACAAATGCCCGTTTGTCGGCTCCACCAGACACATAACGCGAACCAACAGCAACGTCTGCATGCGACAACGCATCCACAAGCCGCGGCACTGCTTCGGGCGGCAATCCTAAATCACAATCCATCCAGACGACAGACTCGCCACGCGCTTCCGCAACACCACGAGCAATCGCTGATGCCAAACCTCGTTCATCAATGCGCCGTATAAGTCGAACATGAGGATCATTCAAATTCTCAACGACGCTCCACGTTCCATCCGGACTATTATCATCAACAACAATAATTTCCAGCAGGCGTTGTCCCAAACTTTTTTCTACGCGCTCGATCGCTTCAGCAATATTATCTTTCTCATTATAGGAAGGCAGAATAACGCTAACAGAACTCATTTCCGCATCCGGGCAACCGTAACCCATGCTCCATTTTTTGTAAACGGTAAATAACGAAAAACAAGATTATCAAGAGGCTCAAAAAAACTAAAAATTGAATGAGCACGATGTTTATTTTTGAAGATATAAAATAAAGAAATAAAAAGCGCTGAAAATAAATAGAATTCACGATGTTCTGCATTCAATTTCTTAACATCACTCAAGGCGATATAATGAGGCTTTGTAGCGCTATAAGGTGAAAACGTCCGATAAGGAAATGAGAAAATCCAATACTTAAGGACTTCTTTCATAACGAATATTCCATCTTTTTTGAGGACGCGAATAATTTCAGCGAAGACTTTACTTTTATCTGTATGCATAAGCATGCAATTGATATAAACAACATCAAAAGATTCATCTTTAAATGGGAGAGATTCTGCATTAGCAACAAGAACATCTGCTGCAAGATTATTTTTTTCGAGAAGGTGAAGAGTTGTTTT
>DATEAE010000055.1:0-3570 GCA_035288505.1 Candidatus Nanoarchaeia archaeon | reverse complement strand
GTTCACCGTGCCGTCGAACGTTAAACTTCCAAGAAAATAAAGTTCCGCATTGTTAACCCCCATGATGTTTGCGCAGGACGATGTATTGAAGAAGCGGACATAGCCATTACTGTTTACACTCTGGTTCGGAAAATTAAGTTGCGAGGATGCGTTCAAGCTATATTCTTGTATTGTTGCATTGCCCGTGAATATTGCCGCAGAAACAGAGAACGATAAAACACACAGGAAGGATAGAATTAGAAATATTGATTTGTATCTACAGATTCCCATCACACAACCCCTCTTTTTAGCATTGGATGTTTAACGAACTGAAGGTAAGGAAACAAAACTAGTATTTAAATGTTTTTTTAAAAAGAAATTTTGAAAAAGTTAGACTATAAAATTGTCGTCGAGAAATCACCGCAATTCTCGTTCAATCGCAGCTTTGAATGAATCATATTGCCAGCTGTCGAGCAATTTGTCATTGATGAAAAATGATGGTGTACCCTGAACATTCTTTGCATCACCAAGACGAATGTCGCCTTCAACAACCTTTGCTTTTGCGCCGGAATCAAGACAGTTGTCAAATTTTTCAGTGTCAAGACCTAATCGCGCTGCGATGATTTTGAGATTTTTCTTTTGAAGGTCTGGGCTTTGGATAAATGCTGCGTCAATGTATTCAAAGAATTTTCCCTGATCGTTTGCACATTCAACTGCTTCGGCTGCTTTCTGGGCGTACGGATGTGCCGCGCGCAATGGATAATGGTAATATTCGAAGGAGATTTTGTCTTTGTACTCGTTTTTGATGCGCTGGACAACGGGATGAGCAGATTTACATGCAGGGCATTGCAAATCGGAGAATTCAATAATACTCACTTTTGCGTTTTCGTTGCCGAACACTGGTTTTGGAGTGTTTATTTCAGGGTAAGAAGCGCTGGAAAATACATTGTATGCGATAATAAGCGCAATAATGATTACTACCGAGATTATCCATCTTTTCCTGATTATCATGGAGGGATTCAGAAGACTTTAGTCTTATTAAATATTTCGTATAAAGGTTATATCAACTTCAATGTGTAAAGCTTTGTCATTGTTCATTGTAGTCTTTGGAGCAGAAGGAAAGCAAAAAAACGTATTTTTTTCTTCCTGTCGTAACGTCAAACCGTGACATTACATGTATGAGAAAGCCAGCGGCCTCGTCTGTTCTTCAACTCCTGCATAATGCACAGGTTCTAAAGTGCTATTCATCGGCCGCAGGCGCTTTTTGGGCAGTATGAAATAAGATAGAGGGGTTATAAAGCTTATTCAAATCTAATCTCTCTCAATAACTGGAGACTTTCTTTGCCGTGCGCTTTTGCAACGATGAGAAATATTGCAAGAATCACCAGAAGTACAGCAATGCAAAATATACAAAGTGCTTTAATGATGAACAGTTCGGCAACCAAAAGATAAAGCATGAACAATAGTCCAAGAGCCGAGCTGTAAAAAAGAACAACAGGCGCGTATTGCCTTTTACTCATGGAGTAATATAAAATCAAAAGGAAGCCAAAAATTCCGATGATTGCGACAGGTATTCCTAAAAACACAGCATAACTGCTTTTATTGACTGTCGAGCAGGAAAGGTAATTGCTCAAGTTGCAAAAGCTTGTGTTTAGTTTTTCAGGCACGTAATGAAGATAGGTAAGATACACAGAAATGAGAATGCCGATGATGCTTAATGACGGAATCGATTTTTTCATAGTTTTCTGTGACTTGCGACGATTGTTTTTGTTAGTGCAATTGCAGTATTTATTTCTTCTGTTGTGGTGTAACGACTGAGACTGAAACGAACACTGCCGAGAGCCCATTCGTTCGGCAAACTGATTGCTTTCAGCACATGACTTGGCTCTATCTGATGAGAAGTGCATGCGCTTCCTGTACTCGCGCAGACACCTTGGGAATCGAGATGTTTGACGATGGTTTCGCCAAGTACATTTTTGAATGAAATGTTTACATTATTACATAGTCGGTCTTTGCTTCCGTTGAGTCTTGTTTTTGGGATAGAGAGCAGTTTTTTGATTAGCATATCACGTAATTTTTTAATATAAAGATTATCTGAATTTTTCCAGAGCTCAACTGCCTTGGCAAACCCGACGATGCCGGGAACATTTTGAGTTCCTGCACGCAACTGTTTTTCCTGCGAACCGCGAAACAGTGGAGAGATACGAATACCGTCACGAACGAATAATGCACCGATGCCTTTCGGACCGTGAATTTTATGACTATTTAATGTGAGAAGGTCAATATTCATTTTCTGTATATCAATAGGAACTTTGAGGAAGCTTTGCGATGCGTCTGTGTGAAATAATGCGCCTCTTTGTCTGCAGAGCTTTCCGATTGCTTCGATGTTGTTGATTGTGCCAATTTCGTTGTTGCCGTGAATGATTGAGACTAGCAAATTTTTTTCAATGTTTTTTTTTAAAAAGATATAGTCAACAAATCCGTTTTTGTCAACGGGACAGTATGTGACGTTTGAATTTTTTACACAATTAAGGATAGAACTATGCTCTGCTGTTGACACCATTATTTTTTCTGACGCAGTTAATGCCAATACGTTGCTTTCTGTTCCGCCACTGGTGAAAATGATTTCATTAGGTTTAGCGTTGATTTTTTTTGCGATAATATTTCGCGCGTTTTCGATTGCGACGTGAGCTTGCCGCCCAAGAGAGTGGGTGGAACTTGGATTGCCGTACCATGTTGTGAGGTAGGGCTGCATCGCTGTGACTACTTCAGGTGCAACCATTGTGCTTGCTGCGTTGTCGAGGTAGATGGGGGTCATGGGTTGTTTGTGAGAGTGAGTTTTTTATTTCTTTCGTCGAATGTTATGAGAAAGTGATCAAAGAAATCGATTCTGCCGACAATGTTGAGATTAGGCTTGAATGTTTCAGCAAAGACCACATGGCAAGGTAAAGTGAGGTCACCGATGGAGATATGCAGTGAGTGGACGTACCCTATAAATATTTCATTAACGCTTGATAGATGGACAGGCTGTCCTGACTTGCAGTTAATACCTAATTTTTCTGCAACATCCATTCGGAAAATTGAGAGATTCGAACCAGAGTCTATGAGAGCATCGGTTGCTATAAAGTTTGTATGGTGATGTATTTTCAACGGAATTATAGGAGAGAAACGAGTGCCTATTTTTTTATAAGCAAATTCCATAAACACATAAGTCCTCATCCTTTGTGGGTATCCTGAACACGTGAGGAGCTTCGCCTGGATGCTCATTCTCAAATGATTTTATAACTATATCTAGTTTATCGTCAGCAAAAACTTTATTGTGCTCAATGTCAATTGCAACCCACTGCCCGCGATGCTTTTCTACCAAATCCTGACGCTGCTCTGTCAACCAGAGAAGCTTGTCGTGCTGATATTTTTGAGGTATCATTGATTACCTGTTTTCTTCTGCGTTTAGTGACATACTCTCCCTCAAATGAGGGGAGCCTCTTGCTTCGACGACGGAACTGCTGCTCCATCTCCACAAGCGTTGATTCGGCTGTGCCCCAGCCTATTTATGTAGAAGAGGTAATTCCCTTTATATATCTCACGCGC
>DATEAE010000054.1:0-3449 GCA_035288505.1 Candidatus Nanoarchaeia archaeon | reverse complement strand
ACGACGACTTCAGACGCATTACTTACAGGAGCGCAAACCATTTAAGCACCAATATTTTCGTTAGACCATGAGGATTATTTCAGTTGTTTTGCTTGTTCTTCTCTGTTTCCTCTTATCGTATCATCTCACCATTGCAACGCTTTCTCTCGCTCCTGAGCCGCAGGAAGTTTTCGATTTCTTGTATTCTGACCATTTATTAGGTGGCTTTACACCGTCAGAAATATCCCACCTCTATGATGTAAAAAAAGTCATGAATGGTACAGCTGCAGTATTTTTTGTTGTCGTCCTGCTGACTGTATCTGTTGTTCTCCACAATTTCGATAAAAAAGCGTTTCTGCTTGCAGGATTAACAGTATTTTCCATTGTTTTCCTCCTTCTTCTGCTCGCTTTCTTTCATTTCAATCAATTATTTGCTAGCTTTCATTCGATTTTCTTCGCTCAAGGCACATGGATATTTCCTTCAGACAGTAAGCTTATTCAGCTCTTTCCTTTATCTTTCTTCATTACTCTAACGAAAAGAATATTAATCGGGACGTTTCTGTCATCCTTAATACTATTGGGGTTATATCGTATATCAAAATGAGAACAACTTTTTTCGGCATGTCTGGATTTTTGATTCTCATCATATTTATCATTGGCTTTATTGTTGTCATAGGATTTTTATTTAGTCTCTTATTCAAGCTGTTGCCCGTCATCATCGTTGTCATCCTCTTTTACATGCTCTTCCGTTATCTGAACAAATTAAAGAAATAACAATGAAACCACTCATCGTCGTTAACTTCAAGGTGTACTCAGAATCGACTGGAAAGAATGCAGTTTCTCTTGCGCAAACGTGCGAAAAAGTCCATCGCGAAACAAAAGTCGATATTTTCGTTGCGCCGTCGCTGCTCGACCTTCAGCATGTCCGTTCTCACATTAAGATACCTGTGTTCAGCCAGCACGTTGACATTCAAGACCATGGGGCTTTTACCGGTCACATTCCCGCTGCACTGCTCCACGAACACAAGATTGACGGCTCTCTCATCAACCATTCCGAACGTCCATTGCCCTTGCAACAGATTGTAGAAGCAGTACAACAAGCCAAAAAGCACAAGCTCAAGACCATCGTCTGCGCGCCAACAATTACAATGATTCGTGATATTCTCTTGCATTGCAAACCTGATTACATTGCATATGAGCCGCCGGAATTGATTGGCGGAAATACTTCAGTAACCGATGCAGAACCTGACTTGATTGAAGAAGCTGCTGAAGCCTGCACCGTCCCATTGTTGTGTGGCGCAGGAATAAAAAAATATTCCGACGTAAAGAAAGCACTTGAACTGGGTTGTGTTGGTATACTTGTTGCGTCGGGCGTTGTCAAAGCGAGCAATCCGGAAAAAGTGCTGATGGAGTTGTGTGCGGGTTGAATACTTACCTGTAATGATTCATTAATGTCAAGCAACAGAGTACATTTACAAAAAACTGGTGAAAAAGATGTATTTATTTTTTGACACAGAAACGACAGGACTTCCAAAAAGAAAGAATGCGCCCTTATCAGATTTGAATAACTGGCCACGACTTGTTCAAATTGCATGGTTGCAGTATGATAATTCTGGTAAAGAGGTGGTCAAGCAAAGTTATATTATCAAACCTGAAAATTTTGAAATTCCATTAGATGCCATTAAAATTCATGGAATCACAACTGAAAAAGCAAATACGTTTGGTATTCCTTTAAAACAAGCGTTAAGTGAGTTTTCTATTCTTCTCGGAAATTCGAGTTTATTAGTAGCACATAATGTGGATTTTGATGAAAAAGTTGTAGGTTCCGAATTGATGAGAACAAAAATCACCACTAATCTCTCTTCAATAACAAAAGTATGCACACAGAAGACAACAACAGATTTCTGTAAACTCCCTAATCTTTATGGGCATTATGGGTACAAATGGCCAAGCTTAATGGAGCTTCATAAGAAATTATTTAATGATTCATTTGACAAAGCACACGATGCCCTCGGTGATGTCTCTGCTTGTGCAAAATGTTTCTTTGAATTAAAAAAGCGGAATATAATAAAAATATGACGAGCAACGATTTAAACTATCAACAATTGTGTAATTACATTCCAAGAATCACCAACATCGGTCAGGTAAAACTTACCATCAGAAGACTGCATTTTCAGTTGGTTACAATTTGTAACCGACTCATTTCTCTCCAAACCTAAATATTGTCGTCCATCTCATTTATAAACAAATAAACTACACTCTCAGTATGAAAGCAACCCGCATCCTCAGTATATGTTTCACAGCACTCTTCATCAGTCTTGGAACAATCATTATCTCATCAATACTCAAACTACCGGGAGCGTTTCTCATTTTCCTCTTGAGCTTCGCATCTCTTTCAATCTGGCAGTCATACTGCGACACCACAAGAAAAATGTGGATACGTGCTTTTTTCATTCTTGGAACTGAATCTATCATCACACCAATTGTGCTCTTTCTGACGGTCGCAGCACGTGTGAATTCTACTACATCAGGCGCAAAGCTCGGCACGTTGTTCGCAGGCACGGTCGTGGTCGGAATGGCAGCAGTTATCGGGCTCGCTCTTGGAATTGCATTCATCGCAGCAGGGATGGTTATGTTACGGAAGAAACATGCCTAAGAGTTCGTTGGAGCAGAATGAATGCGAAAAAAAGTTACGTAACAGCTTATTTTTTCTTCATTTTGTAACAGCACAAAAAAAAGATTGTTTTGATCATCCAAACTGTAAAGCTTCTACGGCACCGTAATCCTTATCTTCTGTATTTTGTCATACGGTTGCTGTGTCACTGTATTGACAACTTTCACATTAAAGTTATACAATCCCGAAGGCGCATCTTTTGGTATTTCAGCAAGAATGCTGACAACGCGTTGCTCATTCTTCCCAATCAGTTGTGGAGTACTATCATACAGCAGCCATGACGTTGGAGTAATAATATCTACAGCAGCAGTCGGCAGTTCTTTATTCGCATCATCAAAAATGGTAGAAACAGTCACTTCAACAACAAACGACGCTTCGTCCCCAATGTTCAATATGCCTAATCCAAACACATATCCTTCACCGCGCTCAATCGTTTGCTGACTAAATGGGATAGCAAGCTGCTGTCCTTCGTTCAACAATTCCGCAAGCCTTTGCTGTGTTCGTTCATCCAGTTTTTGTTGTGTTTCGACCGCAGATGTGTAAAAATTTTTGATGAGTGCAATGCCTCCAACCAGAAGTGTAATGGAAATAATAATGGTAATAAGAAAACTCATGGACAGCTGAACACTGCCCTTTTTTCCGTTCATCCTACCGTCACAAAGAATGTTTTAGCATCGTAGGTAGTAGATTCGCCTGGATTCGTGCCTGTACGTGCAATCTCAATTTTATACAAATATGTGTCCTTGGTGCTTGGTGCCTGATAGTTCAATGGAATGACTCGTGATTGTCCCTGTCC
>DATEAE010000053.1:0-3463 GCA_035288505.1 Candidatus Nanoarchaeia archaeon | reverse complement strand
AGAGATCAGTGTGTTTACCCAGATTGAGTTGTAGACCGGTGCAAAAGGTCCAAGCCACCAAAAAGCGAGTGCAAAACGAAATATTCTGTCCAGCTTACCTAAATTTTGTTCCATCGTATCACCTTTCTTAGAGGGTAAGAATTTTTTGGTTTAAAATCTTCTGGAGGACACCTCTATGTTTCAGCTTCAGTTTGTTTAAATAGATGTGGCAATTGAGTGACACAATGATGTATTATGGATTCGGACTCGGATTCGGAGGCATTTCAATGGTATTGTTTATGATTCTGTTTTGGGGAGCAATCATCTGGCTGATTGTGTGGCTTTTAAAGCAGAACAGATACACGACAAAGAGTGAAAGCAAGAATCCGATTGACATCATCAAAGAGCGATACGCCACGGGCGAAATTACAAAAAAAGAATATGAACAGATGAAAAAGGATATAAGTGTTCGATAACATGAGATATAAAAACGTAAAGATGAATACAGAACAAACAAAAGCGGTTTTATTGAAGGTACAACAAGAGGTGTTTTACAATGGCAGCTGAAAATTTGATTGGATGCGGAATGACGAGTTTTGGACAAGGCTACGGCATGATGGGGTGGAACGGCTGGTTTGGTATATTTGGAATATTGTACTTACTCATTATCATTGGCATAGCGGTCGCCCTCTATTTGTGGATTGTCAAACTCTGGAGAGAGATGCCTGCGCAAAAGCGAAAGTGAAAACATGAAAAAGTTAAATCTAAAGATAGGCGGCATGACATGCACGAGCTGCGAAGTGCTCATTGAGCGCGAACTTAAAAGCATCCAGGGCGTCCATAGTGCACAAGTAAATCACACAACAGGAAATGCTGTTGTCGATTGCGATGAGCAGGTAACAATTGACACGTTGCGCTCAAAGCTCCCTGAAAAATACAGTTTATATGAAAGAAGTGAACAAGGGATTCAGGAGAGCAAAAGAGTAACACATCCTGAAAAAAGAACGTGGGCAGAGATTGGCGCTGTCTTTATCATTATCGCAGGAATGTATTTTGTACTCAAGCAGTTCATTCCGGGACTAACGAACATCGGAATCACAGATAACATGAGCTACGGATTTGTTTTTGTTCTTGGACTGATTGCAGCGATGTCAACCTGTCTTGCAGTTGCAGGCGGACTGCTTTTATCAGTTGCTGCAAAATATCATGAGAAATATCCGAACTTGACTGGCAGGCAGAAATTTATACCACATGCTTACTTTAACATAGGAAGGATTGCGTCATATACAATTCTCGGCGCAGCGATTGGCGCGCTGGGCTCAGCACTGACATTGTCATCACAGCTCATGGGCACGCTCACAGTTGCTGCCAGTATTTTCATGGTGCTGATTGGCATACAGATGCTCTTTCCTTCATTTGTCCCATTCAGAATAAGAATGCCAAAGTTTATCGCCCATCGGGTATATGAAAAGCAGGAGACAGAGCAACCAAGCAAACGAAACGCATTTCTGTTTGGTGCATCGACATTTTTTCTTCCCTGTGGATTTACACAGGCATTGCAGTTGTACGTGCTGAGCAAAGGAGATGTACTGACAGGAGCGCTCACCATGCTCGCATTTTCATTGGGAACAATGCCGTCATTGTTGTCGATTGGCGCACTGACAAGTTTCGCACAAGGCAATATTAAGAAACATGTCATGACATTTGCAGCAGTGCTGGTTATCATGCTCGGCGCATTTAATATACAATCTGGTTTACGGCTGACCGGCGCAACGCCCTTCATTGACACAGCATCAAATGATGTAACACAGCAGGCTGCGTTTGACGGAGAGGTACAACGCATTGAGATGGCAGTGAACAGGCTGGATTATGTACCGGATAGGTTTACAATAAAAAAAGGCGTTCCTGTCGAGTGGGTAATTGACGGGAGCAATGCACAAGGCTGCACGCAGATTATAACAATTCCAAAGCTTGGATTAACAGAGAGATTAAGCAGAAGCACACCGACAACAATAAAATTTACTCCGACAGAAACAGGAAAATTGCAGTTCACCTGCGGTATGGGTATGGCTGGACCAGGAACATTTGAGGTGATATGATGAAAACTATACTGACAATCAAAGGCATGCACTGCGAATCATGCAAAGTGTTGATAGAAGACGTTTGCAAAGAAACAAAAGGCGTAACATCCTCTAAAGTGGACGTTAAAAAAGGTACTGCAATCATCGAACACGAAAACGCAGATGTCAAGAACATAAAGAAAGAAATAGAAAAGATTGGAGAGTATAAAGTTATAAAAATACAGTGACACAATGAAACAAGCAAATTTTCATATCAAAGGAATGCACTGTGCATCATGCGCAGTACGTAATGAACGCAGTCTGACGAAACTCAACGGTGTAAAAAGTGCAACGGTGAATTATGCATTGCGCAGCGCAGCAGTCGAGTACGATGAGACTAAATTATCCGAACATGACCTGCATCAGGCAGTTGTAAAGACAGGCTATAAAGTGCAGGAGATGGAGCAGTCCATGCAGAACATGGAGCACATGAATCATGGTGCCTCTGATGACAGCATAAAAGAGCAAAAGGAAGCAAAGATAAAAGCGGTTGTAGCGTTGATTTTTGCAATACCTGCATTAGTCCTCGCGATGTTTTCTGTTGAATTTGGAGTAAAAATTGGAACATATGATATGAGCATCATTATGCAGGCGATTTTAAGCACATTTGTTATTCTTGTGCTCGGATGGGAATTCCATAGAGGGATGCTGATAACTGCGCGTCATTTCTCAGCGAACATGGATACTTTAATTTCTATCGGAACATTAGCTGCGCTCATCTTTAGCTTCTGGATAATGTTGAACGGAAAAAACGATTTTTATTTTGAAACAGGCGCAGTGATTACGGCATTGATTTTACTCGGAAGATATTTTGAAGCAAAGTCACGCGGACAAGCGTCACAGGCAATTGAAAAGCTTCTCGAATTAGGAGCAAAAACAGCTCGTGTCATTCGCAACGGAAAAGAAACAGACATTCCGATTGAAGAAGTTCTCGCTGGAGAAATTATTCTTGTTCGTCCGGGTGAAAAAATACCAGTGGATGGTGTTGTGACGAGTGGCACATCAAGCGTCGATGAGTCCATGTTGACAGGAGAGAGCATGCCTGTAGGAAAGAAAAAAAATGAGCAGGTGTTCGGCGCGACAATAAATATGAGTGGCGCAATTGAGATGAAAGCAACCAAAGTCGGTAAGGATACGGTGCTCGCGCAGATTGTAAAAGTAGTGCAGGAAGCCCAGACAAAAAAAGCGCCTATCCAACGGCTTGCAGACAAAGTATCAGGTATTTTTGTTCCCATTGTGATAGTCATTGCATTAGTAACAGGCACGTTATGGTACATTGTAACAAGCGATATTGAACAAAGCATTATTCCTGCGGTTGCAGTTCTGGTCATCGCCTGTCCCTGTGCATTAGGATTAGCAACACC
>DATEAE010000052.1:0-5022 GCA_035288505.1 Candidatus Nanoarchaeia archaeon | reverse complement strand
GATATGTGGATGTATAGTTCGCTCATATACATTCCGAAAAGTTTTTAAACGCTAAGAGAATTCTATCACTTGTCATTAGAGGTGATAGTCATGGGATTTATAGGTGCTACAGGTTTCGCTATCGCGGATCCGTTGGTCGATATTGTTTCAGGGACAATTTCTACGTTGCCAGCGATTATTGCAACGATTGTCATTCTGATTTTTGGGTATTTGTTAGGCGCGCTTCTCGGCATGGTTGTACGTCATGTTCTTGATAGAACTAACTTGATTAAAAAAGCTGTTGAGAAGCTTGATTTGCAAAGAGAAGTTGGAAGCTGGAACCTCAGTCATCTGTTTGGGTTAATCACAAAATGGTACATCTTTGTCGTGTTTTTGACACCAGCAGCACAGGTCGCAAACTTAACATCTCTTGCTGACTTTCTGAATGCCGCAGCGTTATGGATACCAAACATCATCCTTGCAGTTGTGATTGCGCTTGCGGGTTATGTCTTGTCTGAATATATCGCAAAGAAAATCCGCGAAGTTAAATCAAAACAGAAGTCCATGCTCGCATCAGCAGGAAAAGCATTGACACTGATATTTGTAGCGCTCATCGTCTTACGACAAGTGGGCATTGCAATTGACGTTGCGGAAAACGCATTCCTTATTGTGCTTGCAGGTATCATGCTCGGTCTTGCGCTTGCCTTTGGGCTTGCGATGAAAGAAGATGCACGTGACCTTGTCAAAGATATAAGAAAGCGTTTGTAATTTTCTTTTTTTTATAGTTTTTCTATTGTTGATATCACTTTGTTCTTGAACCCCAAGATATTAATCCCGATGAACACAACATTCTTTTGACCTTCCATCGGTTCGAGTTCCCATCGTCCTGCAACATAATTGAGCAGATGACTTCCTTCTTCTTCAACATCAAGAAATCCTTTAATGCGATAGATTTGTTCTGGCAAGCTCCGAAGAAAAGTTTCCATCCGGTCACGGCTCACTGGTCTTGGAAATGGAACGGTAAAAGACTCAAATTCCATGTGTTGATGTTTGATACGCTGTACGCGATGTTCTGCATCAATCCCAAAAAGTAGATTGATATCGATAATACAGTGGTCGGTTTCAAGAATGGGCGCTTTTGTGTTGTATTTTCGAATAGTATTTTTCACATCAATGCGCTGCTTTGCATCAATGAGGTCAGTTTTGTTTAAGATGATGATGTCGCCCATTTCAATCTGGACTGCTCCTGTTCTTCCAACTTGTGGAAATCTGACCAATGCGTCGCCATCTACGATTGTGACAACCGAGTCAAGCTTCACATCAAGACTTTCGACATCTACAACAAGCGCATCAGGTTCCGCTACTCCAGTCGTTTCAACAATGATAAGTTCAGGATTATATTTTTCTTTTAATTCCTTGATGGCTTCTTCAAATTCTCCAGTTAATGAACAACAAACACAGCCGCCGGTGAGTTCTGCGATGTTGATGTTTTTTCCCTGAATGATTTGAGTGTCGATATTAACATCGCCAAACTCATTCATGATGATAGCGAATTTTCTGTCTAAGTTATCAATGATACGCTTGAGCAGTGTTGTTTTGCCCGCGCCGAGATAGCCGGTGAGGATGCATAATGAGGTCATTTGAAGCACAAGGAAGGTGAGGACTTAAAAAGCTGTTGGGTTGGTTAAGACCACTTTTGGGTGCGAGAGTACTATTCTTACTAGTGGAGCAATCCGATATTTAGTAATCGTTGAAGCAGAAGGAAGACGAAAAAATTCCGTAAAAAACGTTTTTTTTTTCTTCCTTTCGTAACGTCAATAACGGGTCCAAATTGAATATTATCTAGCATTTCACTTAATTTTTAGATTACATTCATTTTACTACGTCCTTGTGATAGTATCAACTTATTAAACCCGTCAATTTTCTCATCTGCGTGAGATTTAAAACAATAAATCCTGCAACCGAAGAAGTCATTGGCGAATACGAAACAATGACGGACAAGCAGATTAAAAGTATTCTGACATCCTGTCATTCCGCTTTTAACAGCTGGAAAAAAACAGCAGTCCAATATCGAGCGGACCAGATGAAATCTCTTGCAAACATTCTGCGACGAGATACAGAACTCTTGGCGAAACTCGCAACGCTTGAGATGGGAAAGACTATAAAAAGTGCGCGTGCAGAAGTTGAAAAATGCGCGTGGTGTGCAGAAATGTATGCTGAAAGGGGAGCTCAATGGCTTGCAGAAGAGCCGGTGAAAGCAGATGGAAAAAAAAATATTATCATATTCGAACCTTTGGGTGTCGTTTTAGCGGTCATGCCCTGGAACTTTCCGTTCTGGCAGATATTCCGCTGTGCAATTCCTGCGCTTCTTGCGGGAAACGGGATGCTTCTGCGTCACAGCAATCAGGTTCCACAATGTGCAATGGCAATCGAAAGAATTTTTCGCGACGCTGGGTTTGGAGATTTGTTTCGCACAGTTATAACAGACCATGATGCAATAGCTCAATTACTTGCGGAAGATGCAATTGCAGGCGTTTCATTGACTGGCAGCACCGAGGCAGGCTCAACAGTCGCAGCAATCGCAGGAAAAAACCTGAAGAAAGTAGTGCTTGAATTAGGTGGTTCTGACCCTTTTATCGTGTTGGACGACGCAAACATTGACACCGCAGTAAAAAATGCAGTGACTGGACGAACCTTAAATAATGGGCAAAGCTGTATTGCAGCAAAGCGGTTCATCGTTCATGAAAAAATTGCTGATGCATTCTCAAAGAAATTTACAGAAGCTATGAAATCTTTAGTAGTTGGCGACCCGATGGACGAAAAAACGGACGTTGGCCCATTAGTCAATGCGCAGGCGCTTAAAAAAGTTGAAGAGCAGATGAAAGAAGCAGTCAAAAAAGGAGCGACGATTACAACCGGTGGAAAAAGAACTGGAAAGAAAGGATATTTTTTCATGCCAACCGTACTCAACGTAACAAAAGATTCGCCAGTGATGCACGACGAAGTGTTTGCTCCATGCGCTGCTGTTCATATCATAAAAACCGATGATGAAGCAGTTGCAGTGGCAAATGATATTCCATTCGGTCTTGGTGGCAGTGTCTGGACAAAAAATCTGGAACGAGGAGAAAAGCTTGCGCGTTCCATTGAAGCAGGCGCTGTCTTCGTTAATTCCATCGTGAAGTCAGATCCACGCATGCCTTTTGGCGGCATCAAGAAAAGCGGCATTGGCCGTGAGCTGGGAAAATTCGGATTGCATGAATTTGTCAATGTAAAAACAATTAATGTGTACCAATGAAAGCCGCAGACCTTTTTGTCAAATGTCTTGAAAACGAAGGCGTTGAATACATTTTTGCCATCCCAGGAGAAGAAAACCTGCATCTGCTGGAAAGCATCCGTAAATCGAACATCAAGCTCATCGTGAATAGACATGAACAATGTTCCGCATTCATGGCAGCGACGTATGGACGTTTAACAGGCAAAGCCGGAGTTTGTCTTGCAACTCTTGGGCCGGGAGCAACGAATCTTGTTACGGGTATCGCACATGGCCAGCTTGGCGGTATGCCGATGGTTGCGATTACCGGACAAAAAGCAGTGCGCGACAACTGGCAGGCAGGGTTCCAAATTATTGACGTTGTGAATATGATGCGACCATTGACAAAGTATAGTGTACAGATGGCAGGTGCAAAAAGTGTTGCAAAGGAAATACGGAAAGCGTTCAAGATTGCTACAACTGAAAGACAAGGTGCCAGTCACATTGAATTGCCAACTGATATTGCGCTTGAAGAGGTCGATCCTATATTTATTCCGCATCCAGTCATACGGTTACGACGTCCTATTCCCGACCACAAAGCAATTAGCATTGCGGCAGACATGATTAGAAAAGCAAAGCAGCCCATCATCATCGTGTCAAGCAGAGGACAGCGCAACAGCGTTCACAAAAGTTTGCGGGAGTTTTGTGACAAGACGAACATTTTTGTTGTGCAAACACAACTCGGCAAAGGCGCGTTGGGCGACGACCACAAAAATTCTTTGTATTCATTTGGGTTGCACAAAAAAGATTATGTTCACTGTGTTGTTGAGCGTGCTGATTTAGTGATAACGATAGGTTATTCCAGTGTTGAATACCCGCCGAGCGTGTGGAACAAGCAGCTGAAGAAGCAAATATTGCATATTGATTTTACTCCTGCAGAACCGGACAGCTATTACGCGCCGCAGGCAGAGGTCATCGGCGATATCGCAGCATCGCTCGATGCCATTGGCACACATATTCATAATTTTTCGTATGATGACGATTATTGTGTTCGATTAAAAGCAGAACTGGACAAGAAGTTGTTTGTTGACGGCGCTACAGATGAAAATTATCCGTTACGACCGCGCAGAATTGTCGCTGATTGTAGAAAAGCATTAGGCACTGACGACATCCTCTGTCTTGACAATGGGATTTACAAGTTATGGTTTTCGCGTCATTACAAAGCGTTTAATATTGGAACTGTTCTGTTGGACAATGCGTTTGGGTCGATGGGGGCTGGGTTGCCGGCAGCAATTACAGCAAAGATAGTTCATCCACAAAAAAAAGTGCTTGCAGTGTGCGGCGACGGTGGCTTCATGATGAACTCACAGGAACTCGAAACAGCAGTGCGACTTGGACTCAATATTGTCGTGCTGATAGTAAATGACAATGGATATGGTTTTATTAAATGGGAACAAGAACGGTACAAATATCCGAGCTTTGGATTGGATTTTGGCAATCCTGATTTTGTCAAATATGCAGAAGCATACGGCGCAATCGGATACAAAGTAACGCGCAGCAGTGAACTTTTTGACTTGTTGCATAAAGCATTCCAGCAGAAAAAACCAGTCATCATCGAATGTCCCATTGATTACTCTGAAAATTTAGGGGCGTGGGGCGAACAGTTAGAAAAGCTTACCTGTCCTGTGTAGCTCGTGCAATCGACACAAACTGTTTTCCCAGAAGTTGCATGCACTGCTTTTGTTGTTGCGAAATCTCGCGCAGTTCGCGCGTTGGCATTTGTTCAAGAACAC
>DATEAE010000051.1:0-3718 GCA_035288505.1 Candidatus Nanoarchaeia archaeon | reverse complement strand
TCGCTTGCTTTGAGTTTTGAATCTTTTATTGCGTTTTCAAGCGGAGCGCGGCATCGTCTGATGAGCGGGTCAAGAACTTCTTCAAGTTTTGCTCGGGTTAATTTTATCTGAAGATGTTTCGGACCGACATTTGTTGCAGTGATGAACGGCAAGTTGATGTCTGTTTCTATTACTGTACTCAGCTCAATTTTTGCTTTCTCCACTGCTTCGCGCAATCGCTGTGCAGCAACTGCATCTTTTGTGAGGTCGATGCCTTCGTTTTTCTTGAAGTCTTTTGCAACAAAATCAACAAGTGCATTGTCCATATCTGTTCCGCCGAGTTGCGTGTCGCCGCTTGTGGATTTCACTTCAAACACGCCATCGCCGAAGTCCATGACGGTGACATCTAACGTACCACCACCAAGGTCAAAGACGAGAATCTTTGCTTGTTTGTCCTGCTTGTCCAAACCATATGCAAGGCAAGCCGCAGTCGGCTCGTTGACGATGCGTACAACATCCAAACCTGCAATAGTGCCAGCGTCTTTTGTTGCCTGTCGTTGGTTGTCGTCGAAATATGCCGGAACGGTGATGACTGCTTTTGTTACCGGTTCACCGAGGAATTCTTCTGCATCTTTCTTGATTTTCTGCAGAATGAATGCGGAAATCTGTTGGGGCGTGTATTCCTTCTCGTTTATCCTGTACTTGAACGACGTTCCCATCTTTCTTTTCGCTGCGGTGATTGTACGTTCAGGATTGCTCACTGCCTGTCTTTTTGCAGGCTCGCCTACTAACAGCTGTCCGTCTTTTGTAAACGCAACAACACTTGGAAATGCTTTTCCGTATTGTGACGCACCTTCTGCGCTTGGGATGATTGCTGCTTTTCCTGCCTGCATTGCTGAGGCTGCTGAGTTTGATGTTCCCAGATCGATTCCTATAATTTTTTCTTTTGTCATTTTCTTAATCCTCCAATTTCGATTTTTTGTTTGATTGTTTATCTAACGCTATCTTGCGTAACTGCTCAACACGTTCTTCTTTCAGTATTGGCTTTTCGCTGCCGGTCTGCTGCTTGTGTGAAAAAATATGCGCGCTTTCAAGTAATTTGGTCAGTTTGTTGAGCTGCACGTTGTCATATTGCTTCATGCTTCCAATTGCTTCGTACAGTGCCAAATCTGTGCTGACTATCTCTGTGTTCTCCGGCTTGCAGAGAATTGCCGTTTCTATCTTCTCGTCTGTGCCCAACAGATACTTCAAAATCATGTCTGATGTTAATACAATTGTATTTGGCGTACTTTGTTGTTGTGCAGGATTTACTCGTATGTCGATTCGCACCATTATTTTAACACCTCATATCGCATAATTTTTTCTCTCATTATCTCGTCGGGGACAATATCCTCGATTTCTGCGCCTTCAATATGTGTTCCGCCTGTTTCGAGATATGTTTTGTATTGGCGTAAAGATTCGGGGTCGTGAGGGTTGATGAGATGGTTTGCAACGAACCACGCATGTAAGTCTTTGCTGTATGGCTTGCATCCCATACTGATTTTGCATTGTAGTGGTTTGACTGGATGGATTGTGCAACCTTTTTCTGCATCGTAAAAAATGCACTTGCCGTATGGCTTGTTTTTTCTCATGAGCTTTGGACGGAGATGTGTTTTGTTGAACATCTCTACTTCTTCCAACCACTTTTCTTTCAATTCCTGTTCGCTGATGTTCATGAACTTTGCAATTTTTTTACTGTCGCCCTCAGCAAGGAATCCGCTGCCCATCGTACAACCATGTGAGCATCCGCTACATCGGCATGCGGGCGCAAGTTCCATTATCTTATTGAGCGGCGTGTTCTTTTGTATCATGTTTATTCTCTTGTGTTTCTTTTTTTACTTTTTTGGCGACCTTGACTTTGCTCGTGCGCACTATCATATCTCCTACGGTGTAACCTTTCTGCAATTCTTCTGTAATCATCTCATCTTCACAATCTTCCCGCGCTTCCTGCATGAGCACTTCATGTTTGTGTGGGTCACATTTTTTTCCAACTGCTGCGATTGGTTTCATGTCAAGTGTGTGCATGACTTTTGCGAGTTCAGTCTGAATTAATGACATCCCTTTCCTGAGCTGTTCGCCTTCGTTACTCTTTGCTGCTATTTCAAATGCGTCGATAATAGGAAGAAGTCTTTGCAGGACAGCGGTTTTTGTCATCGCTGCGACTTGTATTTTTTCTTTATCAACGCGTTTCTTGTAATTTTCAAAGTCTGCCTGAAGTCGCTGTAATGTGTCCGTGAGTTCTTTTATCGTTTGTTTTAATTTCTCTCCGTTCTCATCAACAGGCTTGCTCTCAACTGTTTTCTCACTGTTTTTCTTGTTCATTCAATCCTCACGACCGTTGACTTAAAGTAAACATTTTCTGTGTAGAACTCAACCTGTATATAAACCTTTCTTTTTCTTTGTTCCTGTATACGAAAGCCTTAAATATCAGTTTTGACCTATCTTCTCTATGCGCCGGCATGTAACTTTTGTTGAACTTCCTTTGCCCAAAGGGCGTGATATTAATTATGAGCTTCAATGGCTTGGGACTTCTCTTGGCTTGTTTGGTGAAAGGGATAGAGATAGAAGCTGTTTTCGTGTTTTCATTACACTTGTGAAAGATGGGCGACGGCGTCCATTAAGTTCTGATAAGATTGCGGAACAGCTTGAATTAAGTAGAGGGACAGTTATCCATCACATCAATAATCTCATGGAAGCGGGCATTGTGACGCATGAACGGGGCGGATATGCGCTGCGGGTAGAACGGCTGCAGACGCTGATTGATGAGCTGCAACGTGACGTCGATAAAGTTTTTGGCAATCTGAAGAAGATAAGCAAAGATATTGATGAGTGGATGGGGTTGTGAGTGGCTGCAACATATACATCTATGAAATATCTTAAAAGAGGAAGAATGTTGTCATTTAAGGGTAGAAAACTTAACCTAAAATATCCCCGATTGCTTTTGCTGACATGTACTTTTATTGCTGCATATTTTATCTTTGTAGGACGTGAATTCTCACAGTTTCATGCTTCTTTGGCGGGCTTTGGATATTTTGGCACGTTTTTGGCTGGTCTTTTTTATACATACAGTTTTACAGCAGGGCCTGCAACCGCAATTCTCCTCATTCTGTCAACGGAACAAAACATCTTTTTAGCAACCTTTGTCGCCGGCTTTGGCGCATTGATAAGCGATTTGTTCATATTCAAATTTGTACGATTCTCCCTGATGGATGAAATTGAGCAGCTGTCTCAAACAAAGGTTCTGCGTCGCCTCAAATTTCCTGTATCATTCAACACGTATTTTTTTCCTATTTTGGCAGGATTCATCATTGCATCTCCGCTTCCTGATGAAATTGGTATTGCTCTGCTGGGCGCTTGCACACGAATGTCTACAAAATTTTTCTCGCTGCTTTCTTACAGTTTGAATGCTATGGGAATTTTTGTCATTCTTCTTATTGGAAAAGTGATTTGAGTTGTTTTTCAGAATCTAAATGTTTTCTTTTTAAACCTAAACCTATGTGAACTACCACACAGCAACGTACTCTTCACCAGTTGTGCTCGGCTGATGACTGTACAAGCTGCTGCCTAAGAATGCGATTTGGCCAGTCACTGTTGTTACCCGTCGCTGCTGTTACAACAGGAAGAAAAAAATTAAACGTTTTTACGTATTTTTTTACATTCTTTCTGCTTCAACCACAACAACTATGACATTCGAAGCAAA
>DATEAE010000050.1:0-3013 GCA_035288505.1 Candidatus Nanoarchaeia archaeon | reverse complement strand
AAGGTCTTTTAGTACGAGAGGAACGAGGGCTTGGCGCCTCTGGTCTACCGGTTATCTGACAAGGTATGCCGGGCAGCTACGCGCTGGGGGATAAATGCTGAAAGCATCTAAGCATGAAACCCCCCTTGAAAAGAGATACCTCAGGACATCGCAAGAAGAGCGGTTCATAGAACCGGTGTGTACGCATCAAGCTTCGGCGAGATGTTCAGCATGCGGTTACTAACGTCCATAATCTGGTTTTGCTTTCTGTGTACGCGGCTTTCATTACTTTTTTTGTTTTGAAAGTGTAGCCGAAAGGCTGAGATAGTAGTTGAAGAATAGTGGGATGTTACACCAGGAAGAAAAAAAATATTTTTTTACGTGACTATTTTTTCGCTTCCTTTTGCTTCAACGACCACGCGAAAAATTGCACGTCAATAGAAATGTTGGATTATTTTCATTCGCAACTTTAAAATACTTCTTCTGTTTGTCTAGTTTAAAGGGGTGGTAGGATAATGGCAAATGTACAAAAGACATATGCGTTAGTTTTAGGTTTGGTTTTAGCAGTTGTTGGAGTTTGGGGTTTGTTTACCACAAGCATTCTTGGACTGTTTGGAGTGAATGTGTTTCAAAGCGTGTTGCACCTTATCGCAGCAGCGTTCGGTATTTACGCTGGCACAAAAGGCGACGGGACAACCTACAACCAAGTGCTTGGATGGATTGCCATTGTATTAGCAGTGCTGGGATTAGTTCCGGGCGTGAAAGACGTGCTGTTGAGCTTGCTGAACATCAACATGGCAATTACTGTATTGCATCTTGCGATTGGAGTAGTAACGCTGGGTGTCTTTTACGGAGTCAAGGAATAAATGAACTATTCTTTTGTCAAAAACTACCAGCTGATAGGATGGTGGCATGACGTTACGACGTCATGCGAAGTTTTTGAGCACATCAGAGTTTTCATCACCAGTATGCGGACTGGTGGAAAACTCCGATGTTTTTATTATTTTGGAGCAATTGTTCTATTTTTAGGTTTGTTGTATCTCAATGTTGGGCATGTGCTGCATCATGGAGGGACTATGGTAAATTTGATTGATATTATCCCGCACGTGATTGTTGGAGTTGTGCTTTCAGGTATGGGCATTGGCATTCTTGTCGTAACTAATAAAAAGATGAGCATACAGCATACATAGATGGCAACATTTAGTATGTCACAGTGGATGACTGCGATGAAAGAGCAGAGTATTGGTCATTCTGAACGATTGCAGGAAGCCATTGAAGCTGATTTAACAAAATGGGAGCGATTAAAAAAATTAAATGAAATCATCGAATTGCCGATTGATATACATACACATTTTAGCGCAGCAGATGTTATAAGTCTTAGCCAAAACGTCAAAAATTTCTTCTCTCAATATAAAAACGCACGGTTCAGTATCAAAGCAGAACCGGTCGAAGAATGTAAAGAACAGTTGCCACGACATCGACAGCATGGTATTACACAACAACAATGCGTAGATTTTGTTAGACTATTGAAGCCTGCACCTGAAAAATATGCAATCAGCATCTGGGAATATTTTGACAGCACGTTGAGCGGCACAATTGTGGTTAGTAAAGAACAGATTATCGTTGAGGCGGTTGAAGGTTCGCATTCCATCCTCACACAAGGATTTCAAGGGAATGTCGTTCAGGCACGGCATGATTTTAAAAATCTCAATATATCTGATGAAAGACTGCGTCCTGTTGTACAGCAAGCGATTGATGCATTACGATGTACTGATTGTAGTGTTCCAATTACCAATGGATTTGTTGCCGGCTATTTTGAATTCTTGCATTGCGAAAAAGGGTTTCGGTTCATCGATTACAATACGACGCCAATGATGAGTGTTGTTGACGTGAAACATGTTGATGGTGTTTTGAATGGGATGATGGCTTCCAATGGTTCCTGCAAGGGTCGTGTTTGTGTTGTCCACGACGAAAAAGATTGTTTAAAAGTAAAGAAAGGTGATGTTCTTGTTACTCCGATGACTGATCCGTCGTTTGTTCCTCTGTTAACAAAAGTTGTAGGTATTATTACCGATTTTGGCGGAGTCACATGCCATGCTGCGATTATCGCACGCGAATTGCGCATTCCATGCATTGTTGGGACGGGAGATGCGACACAAGTGTTAAAAGATGGAGATATGATTGAAGTGAAAGAAGGAAAAGTGTTGAAACTATCTCTCGTATGACCATGCTTCAAATACTGTTTTCTGAATTTCGGCAGCGCGCTTTCTTTCTTTTGGTGTTACCTCAGAAACTTCAAATTCGATGTTGAAGAATTCTTTAAAACCATCAGCAAGAGCAGTCATAACTTCTTCATTTGACACTTGTTTTCCTAACTGTTGATGAATGCTTGTGACACGTTCTTTGACACTCGCAATCATCTTGTCCCGTATTTTTTCATCTGGCACTTTGAGCAGCGAAAACATCTTGTCCACATCGACGTCAACAAGTAATGTTCCATGTTGCAAAATAATTCCTTTTTTTCTTGTTTGGGCGCAACCTGATATCTTTTTTCCGTTGACAATGATATCATTAATAGGAACGTATACGGATTCAAGACCACATTTTTTCAGTCCATTCATCACTGCGCCGCAGATTGCCTGATAGGATTCATGCAGGTCTTTTGAAAAGTATTCGTTTTTTTCGCGAATGCAAATGCTGTACGTGACTTCAGCGTCGTGGAAAACTGCGCCGCCACCGGTGATTCTTCGTACGATATCAATGTCATTTTTTTTGCACTGTTGCTCGTCCACTTCATCATGCAAACTTTGGAATCGTCCAATGGAAACTGCAGGAGGCTGCCATGTATATAATCGTAGAACTGGGATTGTGCATAACTCCTGCAATGCTGCGTCAATGCCCATGTTTTCAAATGCAGTATGTGGCTGCTTGTGAATGATGAGTCGCCATTTCATGTGTGTTCCTCAAATGCCTGCTGGATAAGATTGTTCAGGTCGTTCGCAGAAAAACCCGCAAGTGTCATTTTCTGTTGTGC
>DATEAE010000049.1:0-2706 GCA_035288505.1 Candidatus Nanoarchaeia archaeon | reverse complement strand
CGCATTGATATCCGTTTTTATCTTTGCCGTGTTTGAAGCAGGAGAAGAAATCACCGGAGAGCTTTTTGGCGAATACTTTGGCTTTGCACATGGGATGACAAAAATATATAATCTCGTCATCGTCGCGGTCATCATCGCATTTTGCGTGAAAGGTGTTGAGGGACACGTTGAAAAGTTTTTATCGAAATATGTCTTCAAGTAAAAAAATTCTGCAATGACTTCTGTGGCAAGACTTCGTTTTTGATATCAACGCCAACGACTGCAAGTATCCTATCAACCGATGGCACGATTTGATGGTCAATATAATAATTCGCATCATACTTTCGTTTGCCCATCTCTTCAAGAGAACATGCACGCTCACGAACAACACCGCTGCCTTCTGCAACAATAAACTGAATGATAGTTCCCGGTGGCACCGAAATGCCTTTTTGCACCATACGCTGCGCAACCGCAACATGAGGACCGATGCTTCCGTAACTTTCAATTGCTCGTGTCAATTGTGTTCCTATTATCATCTGCTCTGCAGGAATCTTGTGAGCGCGAACTGCCCTAACCATCTCTTTCATGTACAGCACAGCTTTTTCTTTGTCTTTCTCTTTGAGCAGCATCTCCAGAACGCGCAGCTGAATCTGCTTTGCAATGATGCTCCAGTTACGTCTTACCGTTTCAAATCCGCGGATTTTCAGCTGTCCCTGTTCGTTGAGCATCGCATACTTCTTTTTTGCTCCGATAGTGCTTGCCTTTGCGCTGACAAATAAAGCTGCGGGATAAAAGCCCTCGTAGTCAAGCTCCATGATGCCCTGCAATTTTGCGTTGATGCGTTCGACAAAAGTATGGGCAACCTCTTTTTTAAAATCACCGAGCCGAATAAATATACTATCCGTGTCACTATATAGTACTGAAAAACCTGCTTGCTCAGCTTCTGCAATGACACTCTGGATGTACGTTCTTCCCAATGCAGTAACATTTGCAGCGCTTTCAAAACTGTACCAGCGTGCAGGAGCAAACCCAAGATAGCCGTAAAAGCTGTTCGCAAGCAATTTCAGTGCGTTGCTCTGCGCTTCGAGCATGATATTGTTGTCTTTTTTCAGCAGCTGTTTGAGCTTTGCGCGGCGCGTGACAATGTCTTCAAGCACTGTTGGCAGAAATCCTTTTTCTTTTTTGCAAAACCAGTCCTTTGTCTCAGCAATGACATCATAACAACAGCTACATTTGTACGAACTTGGAGATATATTGTGCGAGATGATGATTGTTGGATACAGAGAACGAAAGTCAAACACTGCGACATTTTCGTATAAGCCGGGAGTAGGCTGATAGACAAATCCACCGGCATACGTTTTCGTGCGGCGTGTGCGCATGGTTTGTTCGTCAATTTTATTTGGTATGAGTTCATTATATTGTGCGGTCTGATTCATTATATAACTTTCAACCAAACGGGAGAAACTCATCCTGCAGATGTCGAACAGCGGCAATCCGATGATTTTAGAAAGCTCTTCCATGTTCGGCAGAAGCTTTTTGCAGAGCTGAAACGTAATTTTTGTGTCCTGAAGGTTGTACGAAGCAAATTGTAGTAGCCTTGAACTGTTGCTGTCCCACTCGACTGCAAGATTCTCGATGTCAATGGCATGTTTTCGTTCGCCGAGCAGCTCAAAAGCAACGCTGTCTAACTTGTAATTTCCTGATTTCAGCGAGCGACCGATGACGTGCTTGACAAACTGGAATACGTCGAGATGAACAATGCCCGTAATTTTGATGTCGTCGCGCTTTTCGTCAGTTAACGGCGAGTAATCCAGTCCTACATCAAGATTGAGATTGTACTTTTTTGCGCGTGCGATAATGTAGGGGAGGTCAAAACCATCACTATAATAGCCGGTAAGAATGTCTGGTTTTTGCTGGTCTATTACTTCTTTGAAACGCTGCAGCATCTGTTGTTCATTTTGGAAAACTTCACAATCCGGGATGTTTTTCCATGTCAAGACTTTCTTGTAATCATCGCCATAGAGGGCAATCATGAGAATTGGTTGTTCTACATCCATCCCCTTGCCTTTCGGATTGTAAGTCTCGATGTCGATAGAAAGAATGCGATAATCTGTTTTAGTCTGTTCAGCAGGACTAAATTCATCCGCCTGAAACAACTGCACTTTTGAATGGTCGTTGACAAAATTACCACTAACTTGTATCGGTGACAGCGGAGTGATGCGCATGTCCATGAGAAAACGCCGCGTGAACAGGATGTCATATTCATAACAATTCTTTATTTGCGGATGACGCTGCAGCTTGCTTTTGACTATGGGTACTTGTTGTGGAAGTTGTGTAAAAACTTTGAGAAGAGATATGTTTTTTCCAAGATTCTTTTTTGTTATGGACTGAACATCAACAATTTCCGGGTTTGTTTTGAGTTCTGCGATGAATTGCGGTGTTATACTCTGCGGTTCAACGTAGAAGTAGGGCTGGAATTTTGAATACGTAACACATATGCGCTGGTCTGCTGTTTTGCCATACAGATAGATGACTGCATGATTGTTTCTTATTTTATACGTCAGGTCTAAAGGATAGAAGATAATCTTGTCAGGCATGAGTTAATAGGAAAGACGGAGTTATATAAAGCTGATGAAAATAATGCCAACTCACAACTATGACCGAAGAACTCCCAGTTTTGCCGCTACCTCAGGAAGAAAAAAAATAAACGTTTTTTACGTACGTAAC
>DATEAE010000048.1:0-2706 GCA_035288505.1 Candidatus Nanoarchaeia archaeon | reverse complement strand
AGTATTAGTCAGATTATTGAGAACGATTCCTCCCAATCTCACTTCATCGATTGTGAACGCCATAAAATTTACTGTTGAAAGGTTAAGAATGACATCAACAAACATACTATTGATACCAACCCCACTACCAATTATCTTCCCAACAAACAAACCTTCGTCTTCAGGATCTGAAACAATTCCAAAACGAATTCCTTGAGATTCTCCTGGACGAAGAGTTATCTTATTGGGGCTGATAGTTACATCAAGCGCAGATAAACCAGAAGTTCTGAACTCTAAATTATGCGCTTGCGTCCCATTATTGAGCACCGTAAAAGACCCTTCAAAGTCTTCATTCGGCAAACCCGAAAAATTAGGAGAATTTACAGAACTAATAATGATATCCTCCGCGCTAGCCGCAGGAACGATAAAAACAATACAGGCTACAAACAGCACTAATAAGGGGTTTCTCATATGCAAACACTCCACCACCCCTCGTTTTAGCAAGAGTACCTTGAGGTTATAAATATTTCGTATTTGTTTAGCTCTTTAGCAGAGGTTTGCTGATAGCATTCTCGTTAATTCTTTCTTAATGTCTAATTTCTGCAATTGCCATGTAGCAATAAGGGAGGCTAGAGTTTCATATGTTTTTGTTCCTCCCACAGAGCGGAATGCTCCGATAATCTTGCGTACCAAAACTGTTTCGCGAATGGCTTGTTCTGCATAATTATTGGTTGGTTGGACACCTGCAATTTTAATGCAGGTAAACCAGCTTTCAATATGAAAATTAACGTATTTTGTAACTGCTTCGCATTCTTCATAGCGGGAATAATAAGCAATTATTTTTTGCAACTTCTTTGTCATTTGCACATACTTTCGAAGTCTTTGCTTCTCGCTTTTTTCTGTGGTGTTGAATTTTTTTATCTCATCAAAAAGTGCAGCGAGCTTTTTGTGAAAGTGTTTGCCAATAACACTATCAAGCTCTTTGGATTTGCGAAGCAAATGCGCCCAGCAGCGCTGGAAGATGGCGCTGCTAAGGAAATCATAAGCTCGCCAGCAATCGCAAACAACTATGCCTGCATAATCTTTTCCAAGTATTTCTTCAAGCACATTATTTCCTCTGCTGCTTCTGATGACCAATAACAAATCAGTATCTGAGCGGAAAACCCACACCCACCAGTTCTTTCCTAAAACGCTGAAGCTGGTTTCGTCAATGTAGAGGAGCTTTGCGGCTCTGATTTTCTGCTTTAAAAAAGAATATTCATTCTCTCCAGCCAGAGCTGCTCTTTCAATAATCGCTTGTACGCTGGCGGGCGCAAGCTTTAATGCAAAGCTTGCTTCTAAAAAACATGTTGTCTTTCGCAGGACTCCTCTCACGATAAATTTCAGAAAAATAATCAGCACTATCAAGTTTATGCCAAATCTGCCTTGAATGGGAGTCTGATTATCTCTCGCCAGGAATTTGAGATGACATTTATTACACTGGCAAATATCACGAATGATATTCACCGCTTCTGGTTGAATATCTGGTGGTATCTCTTCCTGCTGTTGGACTTTTTGTCCAACAACTTCAAAGCGTTTGCTATGGCAATTCGGGCATTCTTCTCCAAAGATATAGCGTTCATTAGGTGTTTCTTTTCTTGCCCTGTTTGTCCCTACATGATTTTTAGGTGCACCTCTTTTATGCGACGTTACCTCGACTGCTTTTGTGAAAGCAGGTTTCAGATGAGGATGTGCAGAAGGGGGAGTATTGGGATTTTTGTACTTGCGAAGCTCTTTCTCAAGAGCTTCTTTTTCTTTCTTTAATTTCTCATTCTCTTTTTCTAATTGAAGATATTTTTGAATAATTTCCTCTCGTGATAATGTGGAGATTATCATTTTTCAAGCAAAATTATTTTCACTTTCTTGCCAACCCATTCAATGGGAACATAGACGCGACCGCTGTTCCCGCTTTGGTTTACTTGCTTTTCCAGCATCTCAAAACCAGTGAGTTGAATCTTGGTTTCTTTCATTAGCTACAAAGTAGCTAAATAGAATAAATACTTTTCGCTTCTGGAGAATATAGATTGACTGAAAATCTCAAAAATTAGCTAAACAAATACGAATTTTTGGGAAAAAACTTTGATGCTCTTGTGTGCCTTCTTACCGAAGTGAAAGCAGAAAAGATTTACGCATGGATAGAAAATGTTGTGGAGAAGAAGATTCAACCAATAGTAATTGGCTCAAAAAAACAGTATAAAGAATGGATTGTTAATGAGCTTCTGACATTCAGGTATCCCTTCAGCATAGGGAATACTGAATATAGAATCCTGTTCGTCAAAGTAAAGAACTCAATCTATATTGAGTTTCATTTGGGCGACCACAAATATTATGATAAAGTACGAAAGGATCTTGATCTTAAGAAAAACACATGACTCATCTCGTACTGTTCATGCCTTCTTTTTCAACAATAGTCACAAGAAAAATTCTACAACCACCCTCGTTCCTTCGCTTCCATCATCAACTGTTCATACATCTGAAGAATTAGAGGATGATGCTCCATATGCTTGCGTTTGTAACGATCAACCTGTTCCCACGACAAGTTGTGCTTTTTCCATCCCTTTCCTTCAGAGCAGAGATTTTGTAGTATCGGTTGTAGTTTATCAAAAGAACTTACAATCTTTGATTCGGTCGTTACACCAACCTCATACTCTTCAAAGAGCGCCGTAAATTCCTGTGCAAAATCAGACG
>DATEAE010000047.1:0-2648 GCA_035288505.1 Candidatus Nanoarchaeia archaeon | reverse complement strand
TCTGCAGCGATGAAATCAACACATTTCTTTTTATTTTCTTCCAAACGATTGTAGAATTCAAGGAAAGCTTCTTTCTTATTCAAGTCTTTTTCAGACTCTTTCACTTTGGCGATGCGTTTTGCAGCTGCTGGAGATTGGTTTACCGAACTGTCTTTTCTTCGGGCATAGACGCGGTAACTGCCGCCGTTGATATCGTTAATTTCAATGTCAAAAATATCCAAACCATGTTTATTGAACAGGAATTCGAGTGATGCGAAAGAATAGAATTCTAAATGTTCGTGACAAAGATTTCCTACGTCGTTCGTGTCAATCATGTTTTTGAGGCACATCAGTTGCGCGATGAAAATGCCGTCATCTCTGAGTGCAGTTGCGATGTCTGCGATAAATTGATTGGGGTCTTCCATGTCGTAAAACATGCCAATCGCTGTGATTACCTTTGCACGCTTACCATTCATTGCTTTATTGTAGTTTTGAATTGTCCAGAAATCATTGATGAAATGAGACAATCCTTTTTTGCCTTCGTCTTCCAAGTTTTTTGCGGGCTCGACACCGACGCTGACAAGATTGGGAATTGTATAGGTCCTCAGCAACGTGCCATCATTTGAGCCGATATCAAGAACAATGTCTTTTTCTTTTAATTTTGCTTTCTTTTCGATTTTTTCAGTAATATCACGCAATGCTTTCTTCATTGTTTCTGTGACACCAGAACGGTACCAGTAAAAGCCGCTGTACAACAATTCCTGAGGAGCTGTATGCTTTAACTGAAGAAGAGAACAGTTCTCGCAGAAGATTAAGTCAAGCGGCGCTTTAACCTGCTTGTGCATATCCTCTTTTGTTATAAAATTACTGACGTAAAGATTTCCCAGTGAAAAGACAGGCGATAATTTGTCGGAGTAACACACACGACAGGTTGAACGGGTTGTAATTGCCGGAATGTCCATGCTTTGACTGCGACGGTCGAAAGTTAATAAAGATTGTGCTCCGCAATTATCCAATAATGCCTCCGACCATTGCAATAAACTTCTCTGCTTTTCGTTTCATTTCCTGATAATCACTTTTGCTAAAGTACCCGCCTCGATATTCTGCCTTCACTTTTTGATTAATGGCGTCCTGAATGATGTCTTTGTAATTGGAATACTGCGCTTTGACAAATCCTTTTTTTACTAAATCCTCGAATAATCGCCGTGCGTCGTCATGTCTGCGTGCTGTTATGTTCATGAATTTGAGGGTTAGCGCGTCATTTGCTTTAATGATTGCATGGACCGCCATCGCAATACCAACTGCGTACGCTTCTTTATTGTCCGTATTTCCAATGTTTTCAGAAGCTTGCAGCCACAGCTTCGCCTGCTCAAAATGGATTTTTTCCATGTAGCACCTCCATTGATTCTTTGACTGAAGCGATGAATGATTTTTCTTTTTTTATTTCAGATATATCCATAACTAATGGAGAGATGGTTCGATTATATCTTGATGAAATTTCAGCAGCTTTATCCATGATTTGTTTTTCAGCTTTTTTGTCATGTTGTTTGACAATGGTTAAAATGTCGATATCCGAACGGTATGTTGCAGTTCCTTTCGCTGATGAACCATAAAGAATAATACTTTTTGTAAGCAATTTTACTTTTCGTACAAACTCTTCAGCAATTTTATGTGCAATAAATTGTTCTAAATTTAGTATACGCTTGAGTTCGTCGGATGTTGGTGATTCAACGAGCTCAAAAACAAAATCTTTCCGGTTTATTTTTAAGGACTTTACGAGCCCAAATTCTTTTAAGCCCTGAAGTGTCCGAAAAACTGTTGCGTGTGGTAGCTTTGTGACTTCTTCCAGAGCAGAGCAGCTCCAGAGCCTTTTTGGATGGTCGAACAGCGTTTGCACTATCATTCTTCGATGAAGAGAGGATGCTACAAATGAAACAATATCAGTTCTCATTGTGAACAGATTAGTTCATTGTGTGAACTCATATTTAAATTGTTCTAAAAATTAAGAGTATTTGAAATTTTGAGCAAATCTTTTAAATAAAGCATGAGAACTAAGCGTAATGAAGCATATTCTCGTCAATTCGTGTCACGGAAATGCTCCCGCAATCATTGGTACGTCAATCGCACAAGAAATTGCCGCGAATTATCGTGCAGTTGGGGAAACTGTTCAAATTGTTGTACCGCATATTTACGGACGAGAGAAGCGTATTTTGCTTGAAGAAGGATTGTTTACACCTGATGTAGTTCTCGACGATGAAGTTGGGCGCTTACACAGGCAGGTTCTCTTTGAAGGAGATTTCAATGCACAGATGAGAAAGCTGATTGCGCATCGGGATGGTGTTGAGCAACAGTTTCGTTCGTATTTGAAACAGACATATCCGCGATTTGATTTGGAACTGAATATAGGCTCATTTTTTACAGGTGAAGCGCCAGCAGTTCTTGCTTATCCTTGTGCTTATACTGAGCTTTATGAGCGGACTTTACGGACACCAGATTTAGAAAAAAAATATGACAGGTCATTGCTTGAACAATTGCTCGAGAAAATGCACAACGTCGATTCGTGTATGATGGTCGAGTATATCCCTACATATAATCCGTTTTCATTTGATGATGAAAGAAAACATCGCACAAAAGAAGTTGAAACACCTCCTCTCAGAAAAATTCCTTCT
>DATEAE010000046.1:0-3655 GCA_035288505.1 Candidatus Nanoarchaeia archaeon | reverse complement strand
TCACAAGATTTTTGAAAACACCGAAATTAAATCAATGATTATTGCGATTGGTACCGGTGTGAAAGAAGATTTCAACATTGGCGGCGCGCGCTATCATAAAATAATCCTCGCAACAGATGCTGATGTCGACGGCAGCCATATCAGAACGTTGCTTCTTACTTTTATCTATCGTTTCATGCACGGATTGATTGACGCAGGCTATATCTACATTGCCCAACCGCCGTTGTACAAAATAAAGAAAGGCAAAGAAGTCATGTATGCATATAGCGACCGTGAAAAAGAAGAAATACTGAAAGGAGAGAAAGCTGCAATTCAGCGATACAAAGGTTTAGGAGAAATGAATCCCGAGCAGCTCTGGGAAACAACAATGGACCCGGCAGTCAGAATACTTAAACAAGTAACCATCGAGGATGCGGTTGAAGCTGATAGAATATTTTCTCTCTTGATGGGCGAAGAAGTGAAACCAAGAAGGGATTTCATCATGGAACACGCGAAGGACGTTATTAATTTGGATGTTTAAATCGAATCCACTTTTTCTTCACATTCTTCATAATTTTATTATATTCTTTGTCGCCTTCGAGCACTCCGAAAAAACAAAATAATTCTTTCCCTGTCATCTTTTTGTCATGAAGCAATGATACCGTGATTCTTGTAACCAAATGGGTATCACATACATATAACTTTCTGAGTCTTGGGGCAGACTTGCATACATCTCAGTAAACTGGCCGAAGCACACCAAAGATATACCAGGAATCTATTACAGAATCACCCGCTCATTGGCTTTTAATGACATCACCATCCAATCCTTTCATACCGTAGGCTCAGAAATGATGATCTTTTTCAAAGAAGATGCTGTACTTGAAGCCTACCAGACTCTAAGCCAAGTTCTTCATGAGAATAACAGAGAATGAACGCTGAATACCACCACAAGCCTTTTAAATACCCTGCATTTTGGGCGCTTAATGGTCAAGGCAAAGGCGGTTACAACGCCCAAGATAAAGAAAAAGCAGTGGTGTAGCATCTTTGCTCCCGCAGCACTGAATAGCCTTGTTCTTGGTGAAACATTTGTCTCCGAACCTGAAGCAGCGATTGGTCGTGTCATCCACGCAAATCTGAAAAGCTTGACTGATAACATGCGTGACCAGAGCATTTACCTTAAATTCAAAATTACACAGGTTGTGGGCAAGAACCTTCAAACCGAGGTAATAGGTTATTATGTCATGCCATCAAGCTTAAAAAAAATCACGCGCCGAAATACGCGCAGAATTGACGAAAGTTTTGTCGTCAAAACAAAAGACGGTCAAAGCGTTCGCATCAAGCCGGTCATCGTCACAACGCACAAAACAGTCCGCTCGATTGAAAGCGCACTGCGGCGTGAGATGCGCGGTTCCTTTGCACGTGAAGTAAGTGTTGTCACATTTTCCGAATTGCTTCAAAAACTGGTTAATCATGCTATTGTTATTTCAGTCAAGAAAAAGTTGAGCAAAATTTACCCGGTACGAGCGCTTGAAATAAAAATTGTTGAACTTGCGCGTGTCGGAAAGCCGGTTGAAGTCCCAAGCGAAGAGCCTGTGCCTGTCGAGGAACAAAAGACAGAAGAAAAAAAAGTCAAAGGAAAGAAAAAGAAAAAAACAATTAGTGAAGAAATGCTCGAAGAGCTTCAGGGCGAAGTGGACGAAGCGGCAGTGTCCGAAATCAGAGCGCAGGAAGAAGCTGCGGATACTGAAGATTTTGGAGAAGAAAAGTAGTTTCTGCGATAACATTCTTATTTTTGCTTCTAAATTTAGCACTTCACGTAAGTTGTCAAAAGTGCGGACAAAATATATGAATGGGTAAGCATTATTGATGATTGTTCTTGGAGTAGTCGAACTGTTATTTGGTGATTGAAATGAAAAAAGAACTGATTACCACACTTCAGAAAACATTTGAAGATAACTCTCATACTGTGGATGGCATCGAATTCTGGTATGCCCGAGACTTGCAGAAACTTTTAGATTACGACGAATGGAGAAATTTTCTTAACGTCATTGAAAAAGCTAAAACTTCCTGCAAAAAAGCTGGAGAGGACATTGACAATCATTTTGTTGACGCCAACAAAACGATACTTATGCCTAAAAGTGCATCTAAAGAAGTTGACGATTTCATGCTAACTCGTTACGCCTGCTATTTAATAGCTCAAAACGGCGACCCAAGAAAAGAGCAGATTGCATTTGCCCAAAGTTATTTTGCTATACAAACAAGAAAGCAAGAGCTTATAGAAGAAAGGATAGCACTGCAGGAAAGATTTGAAGCAAGAAATAAACTCACTGCATCAGAAACAGAACTCTCAAAATTAATTTACGAACGAGGAGTGGATGAAGCAGGTTTCGCCAGAATAAGAAGCAAAGGGGATGAGGCGTTGTTTGGTGGAATAACTACTTCAGAAATGAAAAATAACCTAAAGATTCCTCAAAAAAGACCGCTGGCAGACTTCTTACCTACAATTACAATAACTGCGAAGAATTTAGCAACAGAAATAACTAATTTTAACATCAAAAAAGAAGACATTCAACGAGAAAATCCTATCACTAAAGAACACGTTAAAAATAATGCTGATATTAGAAAGCTTTTGGCGAAAAGCGGCATTAAACCTGAAGAATTGCCTGCAGAAGAAGACATTCAAAAACTGCAAAGTAAAATAAAATCTGATGAAAAAATAATAACAGAAGCTTCGAGAAAACTCCCTCACACCTTATCAAAATAAATCGTAAATTCTTCTGCCTTGACTTTTTCTTTTGAAACAACCTGATGTTTTTTCAGCGGGTCGAGAATATCTACTTTGACAATGTTAGCGCCAACTTTCTCCTTGATAGCATCCGCATCAAGCATCTCTTTCAGGTCAACACCCGTTTTAACGTAAAGAGCAATCCTATCCTGCTTTTGTAGTCCTGAATCTTTGCGTAACACTTGTACTCGTCGCATGACTTCTCGTGTATATCCTTCCGCATCAAGCTCTTGTGTTCGTTGCTGGTTGATATAAATGCGACCTTTCGCGCATGGTACAACACTGTACGGCTTTGGAACATCCTCTTCAATTATCATGTCGTCAGCAGTCAGCGACACATCAACACCATCCATCGTAAATGTATACGAACCTTTAGCAATTTTTCCAAGGATTGATTCCGGGCTTTCAATCGCACATTTTGCAATGATTTTTGGCGCTAATTTACCATAACGCGGCCCGATTTTTGCAAAATCAAGGCGTACACGCTGCTGTGCCGCATGGAATTTGTCCGTCATCGTGATGTCTTTGACATTGACTTGCTCTTTGATGATGTCGCGCAGATGTTCAACCGCACGTGCAGTATTTTCGTCTGTTGTCGCAACGATAATCTCTTTCAATGGCCAGCGAACGCTCAATGATACTTTTTCGCGTGCGTGCATCACCGCAGCCATTATATCAGAAGCAATTTCCATGTCACTTTCAAGGCTCGCGTTAATCATGCGCTGCTGAAATACAGGCCATGCATATTCATGAATGCTCTCATGCGCTAATCCATATTCTTTGAGATTTTGGTACATCGCTTCCGTAATGAACGGTACAATCGGCGCAAACAATTTGAGCGTTTCAAATAAAACGTGAGCAATCATGTACGTTACAACTTCTTTTTCTTCT
>DATEAE010000045.1:0-9614 GCA_035288505.1 Candidatus Nanoarchaeia archaeon | reverse complement strand
TGTTTTCACGGGGCATTGATTTTGTGTTTTATCGCATTCTCCACAGCCAAGTCGATACGTTCTTTCCTGTGTTGAGCACAATGGATGGCGAAATTGAGCGTGTCGAGAGAGAAATCACTGAACATCCATCGCCCGAATTATTAAGACATGTCATGCACTTGAAGAAATCGGTAATTTCAATAAAAAAACTCGTTTTACCTCAGCGTGAGAAGATAGCAGATTTGGCGAAAAATGAGTATCCATTTATTTCAAAAAAGGCTGTGCCGTATTTCAGAGACATTCACGACCATTCAGTTCGTGTGTATGAAGCCATTGAAAATTATCGCGAATCAGTATCAGGCGTCTATGAACTCTATATGTCGGCGGTTTCAAATAACATGAATGAGGTCATCAAAGTACTGAGTATTATTGCAACATCAGCACTGCCGCTGACGGTGATTTCAGGTATTTATGGAACAAACTTCAGCTGGTTGCCCGGTGCGACATCACCCTACGGATTCTGGATTATGATTATGGTGATGATTGCTGTCATGGTAACTCTTATTCTCTTTTTTAAAAGAAAACGCTGGTTATGAACTCATCACTTTTACGATTGCGTCCACAACACGCTGTGCATTCGGTAAGTAAAAGTCTTCTAGTTTGCCTAATGGAACAATGGTGTCAAATCCTGTCACGCGAACGACTGGTGCAAGCAGACTTGCCAGAGCTTTTTCATTAATTCGTGCTATGATTTCAGCTGCCAAGCCGCCACTCATGGGCGCTTCATGCACTATTACACATCGTCCTGTTTTTGTGACCGATGAAATGATTGTATTTGTATCCATTGGTTTTATTGTTCTCAAATCGATTAACTCGACAGAACAACTGTCGGCGACTTGTTGTATCGCCTGTTTCGCAACATGAAGCATACTACCCCATGCAATGAGAGTTACGTCAGTTCCATTCTGAACTATGTTTGCCTTCCCAAGAGGAATGGTATACCGAGCATCGGAAACTTCTTCTTTGAGCGCTCGATACATTCTTTTTGGTTCAAGAAATAAAACAGGGTCAGGGTCCTGAATACTTGCAGCAAGCAAGCCTTTTGCGTCAGATGGAGTTGAAGGAATCACCACTTTAAGACCAGGTACATGAGCATAGATAGCTTCCATACTTTCGCTATGGTGCTCAAGCGCGCGAATGCCGGCGCCGTAGGGAGCACGAAGAACCAAAGGGCAGGTCATTCTCCCTCGCGTGCGATTACGGAAGCGTGCTGCATGGCAGATGAGCTGGTCGAATCCGGGATAAATGAAACCGTCAAACTGGATTTCAGCGACCGGCTTCATGCCGTTAATTGCCAGTCCTACAGCAGCGCCAACAATACCTGCCTCTGACAAAGGAGTATCGATAACACGAGCGTCACCAAAGTCTTTCCACAAACCATCGGTGACACGAAAAACGCCGCCATCTTTGCCGACGTCTTCACCGAGAATGATGACGCGCTTGTCGTACTTCAGCTCTAATCGTAACGCGCTGTTCAACGCCTGAACTAATGTCATAAGCGTCATTTGAGCACCTGCCTCTGCTCGTCAAATTCTGGTGCATGTTCAGCATACATGTAATCAAATATGTCATTCGGATCGGGCTTTTGCAGTGACTCAAATAATTTTACAGCATCTTCAACTTCTTTCTGCACATCTTTGTATAATTGACCTTCTTGTTGCTTGTCCCACAATTTCTTTTTTTCGAGATAGAGACGAATGCGCGTGATTGGGTCTTTCTTCTTCCAGGATTCAAGCTCCTTGTCGCTGCGATACTTTTTTGCATCATCGCTCGTTGTGTGATCGCCGAGACGATATGTATAAGCTTCAATTAATGTCGGAATACCTTTTTTTGCGTTTGATATCGCGTCTTTCGTTGCTTTTGTCATTGCAAACAAATCATTCCCATCAACTTGGATGCCTTCAATGCCATAGGCTATTGCTTTCTGCGCAATAGTTTCTGAAGCGGTTTGATGTGAACGCGGGACGGAAATTGCCCACTGGTTGTTTTCACAGACAAAAATTACAGGAACTTTGAAGACCCCAGCAAAATTCATTGCTTCATGGCAAGCACCCTCACTTGTCGCGCCATCGCCTAAATAACATAATACAACAGTCTTTTCTTTTTTTAGTTTTGCTGCCCATGCGAAACCAACTGCATGAGGCACTTGTGTAGCCACTGGAATACAGACCGGAAAACAGTTTGTTCCCTTGGGAAGCTGCATGCCCCGCTCGTCACCTGCATTATATTGGAGAAGCATATGCATAGGATAGCCGCGCGTAATGTATGCAGGCCAGTTCCTGAAATAGGGAACCATCCAGTCATCTTTTCCAAGAACCCACGTGCTGCCAATATCAGCTGCTTCCTGTCCTTTTGACTGTGCAAATGTGAATAACCTTCCCTGACGCTGCAAGCTCAACATTTTTTCGTCAAACATGCGCGACAAGACCATTAAACGATAGAGTTTTTTTATTGTTGGCGGTGTTAATTCTTTTGGCTTTAGTTTTTCGTCACAGGTGCCGTGCTCATCAAGAATCTGAAGATAGTCTATTTGAAATTTTTGGATGGTTTTTTGCATTCTCAATCAACATGACTTAAAAAGAGGGGATTTTTAAATGTTTGTTCGTTATCGTCTTTCGTTGAGTTTCTGTTCGATTGCTTTTTTGAGGGTTGAGATGTACAAATGAAATTGAAGCTCCGCGTCTTTCCAGTCTTTGTATGTGATTATTTCTCCATAGTACTGTGTTTGATTTCTCTTTGTTCTTACTTTTTCGAAGAAATTCCAATTGAACTCTAATTCCGGATGTTTTTCGCAGAGATAGGTGAATAAGCATTCATGAGTTCTTGCTTTTATCTTATCGAAAATGAGAAATGCCTCGGCGAACATATGAAGAACATCATAGGAAAGCTTGTATATTGCGTTCCATCCATTATCCGCAGGTGAAGTAATTTGAATTAGTTTTTTGATTGCATAAAAGGTGCAACCTTTATGAAACTTAATTCTCCTTTAATTATGTATCCTTCTGAAATATTGCGTAAGAGCCCTGGTCTGTACTTTTCCAAATTTTTCTCTGTTTCACATTAAAAAACCTGTATCTCCCGCTTCAGTTTGAGTCCATAGCCAAAATCATGAAGCCCTTCCGCATTCCCATAAATAAACACATCAATATCACTATCAGTGTACCAGTCACCACGTACCATGCTGCCGAAAATGATGACGGTTTTTGCTTTGGGCAAGCTGATTAAGTGAGCGAGAAAGCCGGACTTTTCGAATTGCTGAAGTGCATACACCCGTTTTGCGGCTTTGTAGTGTGGGGAATCGAATTGAGCAAGATAGTAAGGCATTTTACCTCTTTCTTTTATACGCTGGATGAGATTGCGCTTGATGAATTTTTTAAGCCATTGGACTGCTTGAGGACGACTAATTTTTGCTGCTTTCAGCAGTACTTCGAAATGCCAGTGCTTGGTCGGTTCGTTGTAAAATAGATTTAAGATGTTTTCTTCTTTACTCATTTTAGTTAGTTTAAAGCTAACTAATATTTAAATGTTGATGTTACGAAAGGAAGAAAAAAATAAACGTTGTACGTATTTTTTCGCATTCCTTTTGCTTCAATGACCACCATGAACAAGTGTGTGGTAACCCTACATTTTGGCGATAATGGAAGATTTGTAGGGTTATCATTTTGATAGGAGATAGTGTTGAAAAATACAAAAAAAAACGTTTGAACATTTCTTTCAGGAATATGTGAAATATATATGATGTAATTATTTTCGCATTATTGTTGTATGCATCTCATCTTTTTCGAGTGCTCGAAACATCTTTTCTAATCGCGGTGCAAGTCCCATGCGCTCGAATTCAGCTTTACGCTTTGCGTACGTATCAGCCACCTGACTGTAGAATTTTCAGTAATTTGATGTTTCGCTTTCACGAGACCCTCCATTCATCTGCTGCACTTGAAATTGAATCTGTCTTGTAAAAGCGTGCACTTCACACATTGCTTCATACACACCTAAATGCATCAAAATGGCAACTTCATCTTTCGAAAGGGGCTTTTCAGAACCTGGTAGGAAGAGACCATTTACATAGTCTTTCACATGAGTAAATTCATGAACAAACCCGGACTGAAATACTAATGTGTTGGCGTTGTGACCAGCTTGCGGCGGTGCCGTGGCAGCACTTTTGTGTGATGTTTCATACGCTTGCGGATACACAAAAATTTTTGGTGCAGGATATTTCCCATAATCATCAAAAATAGCAACTAACCTCATGAGATTATCGAGAGCAGACACCTCTTCCGCAAATTTCTCCTGCGTTTGGAATACATTTGGAAAATAGGTTACATGTCCATCCTGTGTGATTTGTATTCCTGGATTTCGATGTTTAGTCGTGAACAGAGCTTCAATCGTCAGCGATTTATCATGATCGTATTCAACTGGGTACGTGCTGAGGTCGATGCCCACGGCACGCGCTGACTGGCGAACATGCTCTTTTCTTAACGAAATGTTGGCGTATGCTTCCTCAAATGTAATTCGAGCCACTTCAACTCGCGGCTGCAAAACTGGTGAAAGACTATCAGGCACTGCTTCGTTTTTAATGGACGGCGGTGTTTTTGGAGCTGGAGAATAACTAGCCCAAATACCAATTCCAGCGCCGAAAGCAAGAACTGCAAGGCCGCCGTATGCAAGGTAATTTCTGTCAGGTTGACCGCGACGAGAAGCTACTTCTTTTTCGCTTATCGCAAGGCCCATTTTTTTTCGGAGAATTTCGACTAATTCAGCATTCGTTCTTTCATGCCCTTTCCGAATAATTTTTTCTATCTTGCGCTCTAAACTCTTATCCATGAACCACTTTTGCCTCAGAATAGTATTTAAATGTATCTATTTTAGTTACTTATTAGTAGTGTTTTTCTTCACCAATCTCACCACATCCTGTGGCGTCTTCGCAATGAGCGCGCCTGCAGCTTTGAGAATTTTTATCTTTGCATGTGCAGTCTGACCTTCGCCATAGGCAATTGCGCCCGCATGACCCATCTGTTTGTTTGGTGGGGCACTCATTCCAGTAATATATGCAATCACTTTCTTTTTCATTTTTTTAATGAAGGGAGCTGCTGTCTGTTCAAGGATACCACCGATTTCACCGATGAGAACGACTGCTTTTGTCTGACTGTCTTTTTCAAACAAATGAAGTATTTGTTCATAATCTGTTCCGATAATTCTGTCACCGCCAATGCCAACAATAGTCGATTGACCAATATCAGCTCTGGTTAACAAATCAGTTATTTCATGGGTTAATGTTCCACTGCGTGAAACTATGCCAACATTCCCTTTTTTTGTGATGTTACCTGGAATGATGCCGAGCTTGCATTCGCCCGGAGTTATAAGACCAGGACAGTTCGGACCAATGATGATAGAGTTTCCTTTTTCTTTCATTATTGTGATAGTGTCATGGACAGGAATTTCTTCAGTAATGATGACGAGATTCAAATGCTCTTTCAACGCTTCCAACGCAGCCTGCTTTGCGAATGGCGCCGGGACGAACATGATTGACCAGTCTGGCTTGTGTTTTTTTACTGCTTCCTTGACAGTGTTATACACTGGAATGTTTTGAACAAACTGACCGCCTTTGCCCGGAGTAACACCAGCAACAATATGTGTGCCATAGGCAAGCATCTTTTCGGTGTTCAACGTGCCGTGATGTCCTGTGATACCCTGAACGAGTACACGAGTTTTTTTGTTGATTAAGATTGACATAGTTTACGCACCCGCTTAATACCTACGAGCATTGTTGGAACGGTATGAATTTGTGCTTTGTCCAAAATTTCTTTTGCTTCATGCACGTTTGTTCCTGCCATCCGCACGACAAGAGGAATTTTTAGTTTCAGCTTTTCCTTTGCCGACACAATTGCTCGGGCAATGTCATCACACAATGTAATGCCGCCGAAAATGTTGATGAATATACACTTTAACTTCTTTTGACTCAGAATGTGGAGTGCTTTAAGCATTCGCTCTTCTCCTGCGCCACCGCCAACATCCATGAAGTTTGCGGGCTTCAATTTGTAATGTTGTAATGTGTCCATCGTTGCCATGACCAAGCCGGCACCATCACCAATAATTCCAATGTTGCCCTGTAAATCGACGTAATGCAATCCTGCATGAGCAGCTTCCAACTCACGGCCGGTTAATTCTCTATGTTCAAACTGTTGAAATTCAGGATGACGATACAGTGCTTTACTATCGATGGTTACTTTTGCGTCAATGGCAACAAGCCCTTTGCTTGTGACTGCCAATGGGTTTAATTCAATAAGTTCTGCATCATATTTTTTCATGAGAGCGTACAGTTTCATGATGAGCTGTGTGATTACTTTTCTTTCAGGGACATTGATTTTGCTAGTTTCAGAGATTGAAAACGTGAGTATTTCTTTCGGATGTTTTTTTGCTACTTCTTCGATGTCCATACCGCCGCGTGCGCAGAACATACATTTGACATCTTTTATGATGCCGTCAATCATCAAGCTCAGATAATATTCTTTTTTTATCGGAATGATATGTTCGCTGAGAACGCCAAAGACATCTTTTCTTTTGAGAAGCTTTTTTGCGAATGATTGTGCTTGCTTTGCGTTGGTGAATTTTTTAATCAAACCTGCTTTGCCGCGCTTGCCTGACAAGACCTGAGCTTTTACGATGCATGGTGCCTTGATTTTTTTAGTTTCATTTTTTGATGTAATGAGAATGCTTTTTGGAACAGTTATACCTGCTTTTTTGAATAATTGCTTGCCTTCAAATTCTAATAACTTCATGATGCCTCTTTTTAGAAATACGAAGGATACGCGGTTTAAAAAGTCTTTGGCTGGATGGACGCTCAGTCACCGCTGCTACGAAAGGAAGAAAAAAATCTAACGTTTTACGTGTTTTTTCGTCTTCCTTCTGCTCCAACGACTACGTTAAAAATACGAAGCGAGTTGCAACACATTGAAATTGACAGTACCTGCAGATTTTTAGCTCATCTCGCGATAAATTCGACGCCTTCAAGATGCTTAAATTCTTTGTCGCCAGTGACGAATTGCACGTTATTCGATTGAGCAAAAATGTAGCCTACACAGTCGAAAAAAGATAAGTTTGATTTTTTATGGTCATAGCGAAATCTTACCGCCTGCAGCAAAACGTTTCGGGCGACTGGCTGAGTACAATAATCCAACTTTTTACGCCAATATTCTGCAGTAGGCAACCCATATTCTCGATACAGGATAAAATAGAACTCAGCGAGAGTGATATCGTTAACGACTATCTTTTCCTGTAGAAGGGGTACAAACTTAGGATTACCGTCCGCTATTTCGACGAGAGCGTAGGTATCTATGTATTTCACTTCATCCACCTGCTTTCTAATTCTTTTCGCATCTCTTTTACCGCTTTTGCATTAAGCTTTCCACCTTTGAATGCACCAAACAATTCTTTCAGGGGATTTTCTGTCTGGACTATTTCGATAACGACTTTCTGATTCTCGTGGAGATTCATCTGCTCGACGTCTTCTTTCGGGATAATGATGCCCAGCGAATTACCCCATTTGCGTGTTGTTGTAGTTATCATTTTAGTATAATTATTATATTATGAGTATAACTATTTAAAACTTTAGGTAAAAATTTATACGTTCTTTTCCACAATTTTCAGGAAATCAAATAACAATTCTTCTTTAAACGCTGGCACCATCACTTGCATGCCTACTGGTATGTTATTGATTGTTCCTATCGGAATGACACCTGCGGCAATGCCCGCGAGATTTGCAGGAATCGTAAAAGCGTCCATCGCATATTCTTCTTCTGGAGATAGTTTCTGGCCGAGTTTTTTTGGTAGGTCGGGTGTTGTCGGTGTAATAATGATATCGACCTGCTTGAATGCGTTGTTGAAGTCTTCTGCGATTAATTTTTTTGTTGCAAGTGCTTTCCTGTAATATTGACCTGCGTGTTCTGCGCGGCTGATTTCCCTGCCGCCAAGAATTCTTCTTAAAACTTCTTCGCCTGCAGAATCCTCAATCTTTTTTCCATAGCGCCGACCATCAAAGCGACGTGTTGCAGAAAAAAATTCTGTATAGACAATAGGATAGTAGGTTTGAACTGCGAGATGTGTATATTTCAGAGAAACTTTTTTAATTTCTGTTTTTAGTTTCTTGGCAATTGATTGAGCTGTTTTTTCAACGAGAGCGTAAATCTCTTTGTTTGTGCACAACTTCTTGAATTCATCGCTCAGACCAATTTTTACGTTTTTTATCGAATTGAGTTTAGAATAATTTGGAACGTCTTTCTCATAAGTTGTCGGGTCTGCGTCAGAATGACCTGCGAGCACTTCCATAAGCAAAGCCGCACCATAAACATCTTGAGAAAAAGGCCCAATCTGGTCGAGTGACATGGATAAGTCGATTAAACCATAACGTGACACACGACCGTAGCTCGGTTTTATTCCAACGATACCACATGATGAGGCAGGATTCCTGATTGAGCCGCCAGTGTCAGAACCAAGAGAGAGGTCGCATAAACCCGCTGCTACAGCGGCAGCACTGCCAGAGGATGAGCCGCCTGGAGCAACAGACAGTGCTTTCGGATTTTTTGTAGGACCAAATGCCGAGTTGGAGCCGAAACTGCCACAGGCGAATTCGTCACAATTTGTAATCCCAATAATAATACCGTCTTCCGCTTTTATCTTTTTAATGACGTCAGCATCAAACGTACCAGAATAGTTTTCTAATGTTTTTGAGGCGCATGAGATGGGCATGCCGATGACATTGATGTTTGACTTTACAGCAACGGTAAGACCTGCGAGTTTTCCTTTTTTCTTTTTTTTGTCAATGTTTTTTGCTTGTAAGAGAGCTTCTTTTTCTGCGACATAGAGAAATGCGTTGAGTTCTTTTTCTTTTTTTATCTTTTGCAGGCAGTTTTTGACGTTTTGTTCTGCAGAGAGTTTGCCGGATTTGAGAAGTTGAAGTTTTTGTTCGGTGGGCATGAAAACAGAAGATGAAGCCCATTATTTAAAAGATTGCCCTGCTTTGAGGAATAGGATGGAGTGGTTGTGAGCTACACATCAGGACGTGAGAAATATTTATATAGTACTTTATACTACATTAGTGTAGTAGGTGATTGCGTGGTTTATTTCAGTGATATTCGTCCAACAGAACATTATTTGGAAAACCATTCACATGATGTGTCATGGGATAAGGTTGTTGAAATCATCTTTACAACGAAAAATCCGCGTAAGAAAGGAAATAACTTTGAAATTGAGACAGACAAATATTATCTGTTATTTGAGATTAAAGATGACGTACTGTATGTTATCAATGCCAAGGTGAGAAAATGAAATGCGCTCAATGTGATGCTGAATTAAGAAAAGTAACCGTTGTAGTACATGGCGCTACACAGAAAGCAGTAAGTTATCAGTGTACGAACTGTAATTACTTTGAGTTTGAACCTCAATCCTCCCAGAAAGTTCTTGCAGAATTGCGGGAAACCCCATTGAAAATGAAACAGAAAATTGTGAAATTATCGGGTGAGAGACTCGGCATTTATTTTAATAATAATGTTGTGAACAGCTTGCAGTTGAAAAAAGGAGAA
>DATEAE010000044.1:0-9849 GCA_035288505.1 Candidatus Nanoarchaeia archaeon | reverse complement strand
AGATGTTAGTAACTGCATCCGGATTGGGAAAGTTCATCAGTGGAGCGATTCTTTACGAGGAGACATTATTGCAGAAAAGTAATGGCTTTACTTTTGTGGATGTGCTGAAAAAACAAGGGATTATTCCTGGAATTAAAGTGGATAAAGGGACAAAAGAACTTGCGCTTTTTCCTGGGGAAACGGTCACCGAAGGATTGGATGAGTTGCGCGAGCGTCTGAAAAAATATGCGGTGCTCGGAGCGCAGTTCGCAAAGTGGCGTGCGACCTTCTCCATTTCTGAAAAAACACCTTCACTTGCTGCGATGCACGCAAATGCACATGCTATGGCACGCTATGCTGCGCTTTGTCAAGAACAACAGATTGTCCCCATTGTCGAGCCTGAGGTATTGATGGAAGGAAAGCATACAATCGAACAAAGCTACAGCGTTACACGAAAAGTTCATCATCTATTGTTTGAGGAATTGGAAAAGCACAACGTTGCAATAGAACACGTTATTCTGAAAACAAATATGGTTCTTGCAGGATACAACGGAAAGAAAGCTGCTCACGAAGATGTGGCGGAGATGACGGTAAAATGTCTCCTACATTTGCCTGTTGCATTAGGAGGCGTTGTTTTTCTGTCCGGCGGGCAAAGCGATGATGATGCGACAAAACATTTGAATTTTATTAATCGAATGTACAAGAATAAAGTGCCATGGCGCATGACATTTTCTTATGGGTGAGGATTGCAGCGCGAACCGTTGAAACTATGGGCGAGTGGAAATAAAGAGAAGGCGCAGAAGATGCTTTTATTGCGCGCGGAAGAAAATGCGAAGGCGAGTGAAGGGATGTTGTGATGGAAAAAGAAGAAAAATTATTTCGTGAACTCTTGAATTCGAAGAAATGGATTTCAATTGACGAGGCGATATTGAGACATAAGAAAAAGTGGCATTTGAATTCTCGGAAGCAGGGCTAATTTGTTACGCCTGAAATTTAAAAGTATTATTTTTCTCGAATTACTGGTTTTTGATTAGCGATAAACAAAATCGTATAGTGCTGCTGATATAAACACGAGTTGGAGAATCATAAAAACATAGTCCCAGAGGAAAATACTGTATACTTCTAAGCATAGACCGCCAAAAATAAACAATAAATTTTGCTTTTTTCTAACTTTAGTGAGTATGCCTGTGCTAATAAGAAGAAGACCAAATGCGCCGATGAGAGTAATCAAATTCATTATAGTGATAAATTGAACACTCTTTTTAGTTTTTTTGAAAGATGACATTTTTAAGTTGGTCGTTGAAGCAGAAGGAATGCAAAAAAAATACGTAACATTTGTTTTTTCTTCCTTTCGTAACAGCGATAACAGATATGAGTCATTTCTTCGCTCAATCTCCAAACCTAAAAAAAGAATGCGGAGAGCAGGATTCGAACCTGCGTAGACACTAAGCCAACAGATGGCTCTTCCGTGAGTTCATTGTGTCGCTTGCGCGAATCTTGTCACGGCTCTTGAGTCTGCCCCGTTTGGCCACTCCGGCATCTCCGCGTTGAAAACGTTCAGAAATAAGAGGTATATAAAGGTTGAGACATTTTCAGTTGCGAGAGCAGAAGGAAGGCGAAAAAACACGTAACGTTTAATTTTTTTCTTCCTTTCGTAACGGCAGGACAGGTCTTAAACAGCAAAAATCTAAGCCAATCCTTCAAGCTTCTTCTCGATGCTTGCGAGTTCATCTTCCAGCTCATCAGCATTAGCAAACTTCTTTTTGGAAGGTCTAACCATAACAGGTGATAGGTTCTCATCGGGCTCGGTAAAGTCATGCTTTATTTTTTTTTCGACTTTCTTGGGTTCATGACGCTTCATGTGCTGCGCCAAAAGCGCTTGCGTCTTAAAAGAATCGTTGCAGACAACACACTGAGGCTTGCGAACTGGTAACGTCGTATGCATTTTCGCGGTTGGAAACATTTTTCTCAGTTTCGCCATCAATGCGCGAAGCTCTTTCACTTCAGTATCCAGCTTCAGAAGCATTTGAATTTTTTCCGTGCGAACTGAAGACAATTTTTCATAGCGCTTCATGAAGTGGATAGTTTCGCGTGCACTTTCCAGCAGATTGCGCCGTACATCAATCGGGTCGCGCACACCGACGTAAAAAAAATCATGAGCCGCTTTTTGCTTTGCCACTTACATTGCACCCGGTTCGGATAATGTCTTGTCGATAAAGTCAATTTTGCGCTCGACTTCTTCTATGGTCGCGTGCCAAAGCTCGAGCTCGGTTTCTTCTTCACTTTTTAATTCGTGAACTTTTTCCAGTGTCTTCTTGGCATCCTCAATTTTCAACCTTATCATATTCATGACATCAAGCGCGTCTTTGTAATCTTCAACCTTGACATATACAGGCATATCATTCATGTCCATCACCCTTTTTGAATAATATAGTATCTAAAAACAGAAGTTTATCATGAACCTCTTTTAACGTTCCATTCCAGGATTGTAATAAGCGACCCTGTGAATCATGTACTTCTTCAATCCGCGCAACCATCTTCTCTGACTTGTCCAAACGACCTCGTACTGTCTGAATATCGTTCATAACGATGTCAAGAACATCTGCTTTCAAAAAGACAGCTTCCTGTCGCAGTTCTCTCATTGGCTTTGGTTCTGGTAACCTTGGAAATTCAGGTAATGTTTCATCGGGAACAGGGAACGAAGGTACGTCAGGCAGCTCTTGCATTGCCGGAACAATAGAAATACGTTTCTTTTTACCAAACAAACTTAACATCCAATCACCTATGCTTCTTAAATCGAACGGACTATTAAAACATTTGTGAGTATTTAAGAGGGGTTACACCACATTGAGGTTTTGACATATAGAAATGAATTCTAAAGGTTTAAAAATACATGCATGATGGGTTTTTCCATGTCAGAGAAAGAACTGCTCCTGAAAGGATGGTTGAAATGCAATGCAGTCATCGAAGTCATGGGCAAGCCAAAGGAGCACATAGAACAAGCATTGCAGAAGTATATTGACCAGATTAAACAGGAAAAGAATCTAAATGTTCTTGATGTTGATGTTGCCGCGACTAAAAAAGTAGAAACTGTTAAACAAGAAGGAATGATTGATGAGTTATGGACCAATTTTGCACATATTGAGATGATGGTCAATGAACCGTTGACATTGATGTCTTTTTGTATCACCTACATGCCCGCGTCCGTTGAAATTGTTGAGCCTGTCGAGTTGCGAATGAAAAGAGACGAAGTAACAGATTTTTTTAATGATTTACAGTCACGATTGCATCAGATGGACATGGCCGCGAAAAAAGTAAAAACGGAAGTTGTTTTCCTACGAAAAAGCATCAATAAGCTATTGACAAATTATGTAACCATTCTGCTGAAGGGTGGAACTTTGTCCGCTCAACAATTGAGCGCAGCCATCGGGATGCAGAAGAATGCGCTTGAAGATTTTTTAGATACACTGGTTGACCAGAAAAAAGTTATTATGGAAGGAGATAATTACAGGATAAACGATGAAAACGGAAGAACATCGCAAGATTGAAGCGGTCTTATTTGCTCTTGGCAGAGAGATGACCGCGGAAGAAGTAGGCAGATTATGCCAGCTCGAAGAAGTAAAGGCAGATAGCCTTCTGACTGAACTTCATGCCTCCTATGAACATGATTCGGGAAGCGCACTGACGCTGCAACACAAAGGCAAATTCTGGAAATTCACGGTGAAAGATATGTATTTACCACTTGTTACGACGCTTGTTAATCACACTGATTTGGACAAAAGCGTGATGGAAACGCTGGCGGTTATTGCGTGGAGGTATCCCATTATCCAGTCTGATTTGGTGAAAATACGTCACAATAAAGCGTATGAGCACCTGAAAATGCTCGAAGAACGGGAGTTTGTGAGCAAAGAGAAGTATGGAAGAACTTACCGTATCAAATTAACCCCTAAATTTTTTGATTATTTTGATTTACCGTCACAGGATGCCAAAGAGGCGTTTAGAAAAGTGATTCCGTTGGACATCCAAGAAGAGATAAAGCAGACGGAGCAGGAGATTGAGTTAAAGGAGAAAGCAATAGAAGAAGACGAGAAAAAGCCGCAGGTAGTGCAGGAGAAAAGCGATGAAGAGAAGGCACGAGAAGCTGCGGAAGAGATAGATAAAGAGGATAATTCATAGGATTTTGTGCTTATAGTTTCTAGGTGTGACTTTTACTCAATTTAGGACAAAAGGCTTATAAAAGTGCCAAAAATAGGTCTTTATCGACGACAAAAATGGATGAAAAACCAGTTGCCAGCGGACGCATTGTACCTCAAATTATAGAGCAGGAGATGAAACAGGCATACGTGGATTATGCTATGTCCGTCATTGTTGGACGGGCGCTGCCTGATGTACGAGATGGGTTAAAACCAGTTCATCGACGAATTCTTTATGCAATGCACAATAGTGGGCTTCTCCATAATAAGCCGTTTAAGAAAAGTGCTCACATTGTTGGAAAAGTTCTTGCAGAAACTCATCCTCACGGAGATATTGCCGTTTACGATGCATTGGTGAGGATGGTTCAAGACTTTTCACTGCGTCATCCGCTTGTGCAAGGACAAGGAAATTGGGGTTGTTTTACAGGTGACACAAAAGTAAAGCTCACTGATGGACGAGACATTTCGTTTAAGGAATTAGTTGAGGAACATAAACAAGGAAAAAAGAATTACGGATACACTGTTAATGCTGGAATTATTGAAATTGCAGAAATCAAAAATCCAAGACTAACGAAGAAAGACGCAGAAATTATGAAAGTTGTTCTTGATAATGATGAAGAAATTAGATGCACACTCAATCACAGGTTTATGCTTCGTGATGGGCAATACAGAGAAGCTCAGTTTTTGAATAACGGAGAATCATTGATGCCGTTTTATGAGCTTGTAGAGTTACATCCGAACAACCATAAAGTACTGCGAACAGAAATACTGACAACAAAAGAAGATGTTTATGATTTAACTATTGAAGATACACATAATTTTGCACTCGCATCCGGCGTTTTCGTACATAATTCGATCGATGGGGATAACGCTGCGGCTTATAGATACTGTATTACTGGAGATACACTCGTAACGACGAATAAAGGATTGTTGCCTATCAAAGAGATTTCAAACAAAAAAGAAGCAAACATCAACCTAAAGATTGTTTCAAAAGATGGAAAAAAGAACAAAGCTTCAAAATTTTTTAATTCCGGAAAGCATGCGACGATAAAGATAATAACACAGTCAGGATATACTATCGAAGGTTCGCACAATCATCCAGTTCTGGTCTGGAAAGCGGGCACCAAATTTAAGCCGCAGTTACAATGGAAACTTTTAGAACGCATCGAATCAGGAGATGTCGCGGTTCTGAATAGAAATCATGTCTTGTTTTCCGTACATCCATTAGGTCTTGAGAAGTATTTTCCAACGAAAGGCTTCAGAAATAACATCGGATTGCCTAAAATTATGAATAACAAGCTCGCATTTCTCTTGGGTGCTCTTGTCAGCGAAGGAAGTTTTCACGATAAGCAAATAACATTCAACAATAAGGACATCATCTTTTATAATGAAGTTAAGAGAGTCCTTACATCACAGTTTAAAGGGATTCAGTTGTATGAGCGACAGATTAAAGGCAATTGTATTGAACTGAGCATTTATGAGCAGAAAGTTGTCGAATTTCTAAAAAATATTGGTTTAAACAAGAGTAAAGCGGATGGCAAAGTGATTCCATTCTCTGTATTACAATCAACGAAAGAGAATATCAAAAGTTTTCTTGTTGCTTTGTTTGAAGGGGATGGAAGTATCACATACATTGAAGACAAACGACATGGCGGGAGGAGTGTTCATGTGAATTATGATTCAAAGAGTAAGAATCTAATACATCAGCTGAAAGTTGTGCTGCTTAACTTTGGCGTTGTCTCAAACTATCCACAGATAGATAGAAGACATGATTGCTCAAAGCTGGTGGTTTCAGGGTGGAGCAACGTTCATCAGTTTCAGCGAGAAATCGGCTTCTTTTCTGTCAGAAAAAAAACAATGCTGAGCAAAATTCAAGGAATAAACAATGGTCGATTGAGTAAAAAAGATTTTATTCCGTTCCTTAATGATTATCTGAGACTCAATTATGACTATTCGTTTGTAAGAAGAGAAAATTTTGATCGGTACAATTCACTTACAAAGAATTATGCACGATTGATGTCAGTTCTAAAGAAAGATGACAAGCTATTGATTGATTCTATTCTAAGAAATAGGTTTTTCTTCGATCCAGTTTTATCTGTTGAAAAGTCAAACGAACCACGGGAAGTTTTCTCACTGCGGGTAGATAGCTCCTGTCATTCTTTCGTCGCTAATGGATTTATCAACCATAACACAGAAGCCCGCATGATGGAGCTCGCAGAAAATATGCTCGAAGACCTCGATAAAGACACCGTTAAGTTTCAATCAAATTTTGATGATACGATGACTGAACCAGTCGTGTTGCCAAGCAAAGTTCCGCAACTTCTTATCAATGGAAGCACGGGCATCGCAGTTGGCATGGCGACAAACATTCCTCCACATAATCTCAAAGAAGTTTGTGACGCGACTGTCCATCTCATCGAACATCCGGAAGCGTCCATCGACGAACTGATGAAGTATGTTCATGGACCGGATTTTCCAACAGGCGCAATTATCACCGGAAGAAGTGGGATTGTGCAGGCGTACAAAACGGGCCGTGGCAAAGTGACGGTGAAAGCAGTCACAGAAATACAAAAAGACCGTATCATCGTTACTGAAATACCGTACATGGTCAACAAATCTCTGATGATTGAAGAGATGGCTGATTTAGTGCGGGCGAAACGCATCGAGGGCATTCGCAACATACGTGATGAAAGTAATCGGCAGGGCATTCGTGTTGTCATCGAGCTGAAAAGTGGTGTTGATGGAAATGTTGTATTAAACCAACTGTTGACGTATTCAAAATTAAAAACGACCTTTGGCATTATTTTCCTTGCGCTTGTCGATGCACAGCCAAGACTCATGAACCTGAAAAGTGGATTGCAGGAGTTCATCAAACACCGTCAGGTTGTTGTGCGACGGAGAACAGAGTTTGAACTGAAACAGGCACAAGACCGCGCTCATATCCTCGAAGGATTAATTGTTGCGTTAGACCATGTTGATGACGTTGTGCAAGGCATCAAGAAGAGCAGGACCGTTGCTGACGCACAGATTTTTCTTATCTCGACGTATGGTTTAACAGAGATTCAAGCAAAAGCAATTCTTGAATTACGGTTACAGAAGCTTGCGTCACTCGAACAGCAGCAGATACGTGATGAACATAAAGAATTGATTGAAAAAATAAAAGAGTATCTGGGCATTTTGGCAAGCGAAGAAAAGATATTTTCTATCATCAAAAAGGAAACGCTTGAAGTTTCAGGAAAATTTGCAAATGAGCGTCGGACCAAGATTGAAGAAGGAGAACATGAGCTTCTGGATATGGAAGAACTCATCGAGGAAAAAGAGATGGTTGTGACGGTGACACACACCGGTTATGTGAAACGTATTGCACTTGAAGAATATAAACAGCAGAGGAGAGGTGGCAAGGGCGTTACTGCAGCAGAAACAAAAGACGAAGATTGGGTAGAACGATTGTTTGTTGCACAAACTCATGATTACTTACTTTGTTTTACGACCATGGGACAAGTTCATTGGCTGAAAGTCTATGAGATACCAGAAGCGTCACGCTATGCAAAAGGCAAGCCGCTCGTTAATCTGGTGACGTTGGTAGAAGGAGAAAAGGTAACTGCACTTGTGCCCGTCAAAACCTTTGAACCAAACAAATATATTTTCATGGCAACTGCACAGGGTGTTGTGAAGAAAACACCGCTTGAATCGTTCAGCAGACCGCGCCGCGGTGGCATACGGGCAATCACACTTGAGGATGACCAGCTTATTGGAGTAGAAATGACCGATGGAACGCGACAGATTATTTTAGCAACACGACTGGGAATGGCAGTACGATTTGAGGAAGAAGATGTGCGGCCGATGGGCAGGAATGCTGCTGGTGTCCGTGGCATTCGCTTGAAAGAGGGTGATATTGTGGTGGGCATGGAAGTTGCTGATGAGACAAAGACGCTCTTAACGGTGACAAACAAGGGATATGGGAAACGAACTGAGCTGTCTGAGTATAGGTTAATCAATCGCGGCGGAAGTGGTGTTACGAACATCTATCTGACGGACAAGAACGGATTTGTCGTCGGTGTAAAAGCAGTTATTGATACTGATGAATTGATGTTTGTTTCAAAGAATGGCAGTGCAATAAGAACAGCAGCAAAAGATATTTCAGTTATTGGACGGTCGACACAAGGTGTGCGAGTCATGCGACTTGATGAAGGCGATGAACTTGTCGCAGTTGAAAGCATGGCAAAGGAAGATGAGGGAAATGCTGTTCAATGAAAGGATTTGCTATTGCAGAGAAAGGCTTTGAAGACGTTTCTGTTCTTGAGGTTAAAGAGTTAATTGGTGCGAAAGGGAAAGCACAACATAATGTTATTACATTTACTGCTGAGCAGAAAGATTTGTGTTTGCTTTGTTATAAATCCCAGTCGTTGCGCCGAGCAGGAAAGCTTCTTGCACTTTTTGAATTTGAGGATGTGTCGGACATCGAGAAAGAAGCGCAAAAGATTGCTTTTGATATGACGAAAACATTTACTGTCGAATGTGAAAGAAATGGAGAACACACATTCAAGAGCGTTGATGTTGAAGAGAAGATAAGTACGATCATCAAACAAAAAACAAAAGCAGAGCATACGTACAAAAATCCTGATTGGTTTGTGTATGTGCAGATAGAACAAAACACCTGTATGATTGGGATTGATTTTTGTGGATTTGATTTATCCCAAAGAGATTACAAGATATTTGCGCATCCGGCAAGCTTGAAAGGAACAATCGCATATGGAATTTTGCGGTTTGTTGGGTATACACCGGACAAATTTTTGCTGAATACATGGAGTAAAAGCGGCGTGATTGAAATTGAAGCGGCGTTTTTTGCATCGGGTAAAGCAGTCAATTATTATCGCAAAGATTCGCTTGCATTCTGGAAGATGCCTAAGTATAGTGATACGGATAAATCGACTTTTTTTGATGATGTATTGAAAGAAAAAAAGTTGAAAATTCATGGTATCCATACCGATTTACGGCATGTGACGGCAGGCAAGAAAAATGCAAAAATTGCCGGTGTTGAAAAAATGATAACATTCTCTCGTATTGCAAATGACTGGCTGGATGTTAAGTTTAGAGAAGGAGAAGTTGATATTCTGGTTGGATATGCAGCCGGTAGTGAAGTAGAACAGTTCAAAGAATTTTTTCATCAGGCGGAGTACATGGCAAAAGAAGCTGTTGTGATTACGTTGAATAAAACAGTTGAGGAAGAAGCCAAACGGAAAGGTTTTGTTCTGAAAGAAAAAAGAGTGATTGAACGGGGACAGTCGAAGCTGGTTGTGCAGGTGTATCACAAAGGGAAATAATGAATTTTGTGTACTTTGAGAATTTGGAAATACGTATAATCCCGAATGGTGCTGGGAAATAAGGAAGACATTTTGTTGAGCAATAATGTAAGCTCTTCAAAAGATTCGATTTCAACATCAAACTCAAAATCACTACACCCAAGAGTCTGATTGATGTAGATGACGTTTGGATGATGGAATACGAACTGGTATAAAGAGTTTAGATGAGTTGTGTCATTGAGAAACATATCGACCTTGAAATAGTGCTTCTGTAACTTGAGATAGTTGAGCTTTGCACGATACCACAGAATAACATGTTCTTTCTCCATTTTTCTGACACGATAGACAATGCGTTTTGCTGTTGTCTTGAGTTT
>DATEAE010000043.1:0-5509 GCA_035288505.1 Candidatus Nanoarchaeia archaeon | reverse complement strand
ATTAAATATATGATTTCAACCAACATGTTTGCGTTCGAGACGTCACTTCGTTTTGGGCAGGTGTCATGCCTGCTTTTTTTACTTTTCATTGCTTGTTTACTCCATAGTTATCCTGTGATAGGTCGCCGCGGCTGGGAACGTTAAAATCCATTAGATTTCTAACGTGCCAGGAACCGCAGTTTCTGAGCATTTCACCCAGAAAGCATTCCAGCTTTACAGTGATTTAAACCCAGATGCTCACAAAAACCATTAGTTTTTGTGAGTCCCAGAAACCTTGTTTCTGTGACCATTTCTGGCAGTGAAGTGTCAATCCACCGCAATTCCAGATTATGCGACCGCGGCATAAATTTTAAATACTTACGCATCTCTACCTGGTTAGTGTCAATCCATTGCAAGCCAGATTATGCGGCTTTTTTTTTTCTCATCAATCTTCTTTGTAAAATTCGCTTTATATATCTTACGCGCAGGGTTGTCCAGTGGAGCTTATTATTTGTCCAGTGGCTCTGAAAACAGCAAAAATAAGCTTAATTCGTCAAGATTCGGTTGATTTATAGGTTGTCCAGTGGCTTTTGTACTTTGAGAGTAGTTGTTGGAGCTAAATGAAGGCGAGAAAATTACGTGCATTTATTTTTTTCTTCGTAACGGCACAAACTGCACCAAAGTTTACTTGTCCAGTGGTTATTTCGCAAGCACATGCAGTGTATGATATTCAGGCACAACAGGCTGGTCCATCCCGAGATGCACAAAATATGTCTGATGAAGTCCCATCGATTCGAAGATTTCTTTCCATTCCAACGGTTTTCTGAAATTATAGGGAACATTTATTTTTTTTGATGGTTCGTCACTGTACTGAACAACCCTGTTAGAAAAATGGTCGAAAAAGAGGGTTGCACATCGCTGCTGCTCTGCTGTCAATGCTTTGAATTCTTTTGAAATGCTGTCTGCAGGTTCACCGTATGAAGGCTCCTGTATATGTGAGCCAATTCCATACACCGATTCGATGATGACAATTCGCCCACCCCGCTTTGTTCGCTCTTTTGCATCTCTTAAAGTCTCGATAGGGTCATTACTGTGATGCATGACGGTGAGCAAAAGTGTTGTATCATATTGTCGAGTGTCAGGAACAGGCTCTCCTTGTTCGAAAAGAATAAACTCCAATCCGGTGCTGTCGATATTCGGATTTTTGTACACATCAGCAAGCACGACTTCATGGCCTGCATCAGCAAGTCTTTTTCCAATCTGACCGTCGCCACAGCCAATATCAAGAACAGTACCTTGAACGTGCGGAGCAATTTGGGAATATACTGTTTGCGCTCGTCCTGCGCGTGCTTTTTGAACATTTCTGATATAGCCAAACCACTTCAGTTTTATGTGTGTTGCTTCCTCATAGAGTTTTTCGCTACCAAATCGAACATCATTAACAATATCTTCTGCTGAAAACTCCGGACTCGGTTCAGTTGACCCTTGAATTGGTCTTATCCTCCGAAGAACATCTACAAGCGTGCGTGTGATATACTTTGTAAGCACTTTATCTTCTAAAAGCCTTGCAAATTCGGGTATTTCCTCTCTAAATGCGTTTAGTTTCATCTTCAGTCAAACTCAATCACAACACCATTCCACTCACATGGTGTCGTAACTTTCTCGTCCTCCTCGTCGCGTACAAAAAATCGGATTATTTTTCTTATTTTATTCATGTTGTAACTGTCGGATAGTAACCAATATTTAAATAGTTCTTCCCCCTTAGGAGGGTAAATATGAACATAGAACCACTCAAGAAGCTTGGTCTTACTGACGGAGAAGTCAAGGTATATCTTGCGCTCATCAGATTAGGAGAAACAACGTCCGGTCCATTGGTTGATGAGTCCAATGTATCTATCTCAAAAGTTTATTCCATTCTTGAAAGACTTGCAAAAAAAGGATTGGCAAGCCATATTGTCAAAAAGCAAACAAAATTCTTCAAGGCAGCTGACCCGCAGCGTTTGCTTTATTACGTCAAAGAAAAAGAGAAAGAGCTTCAGCAGGACGAACAGCTGATTAAGCAGTTGATTCCTGAATTACAGCTTCAGTTTGGTGCGGCAACGACAGCAGAAACCGCACAGGTCTTTGACGGCTTGCGTGGTATCCAGACAGCGCGCGAACGAACACTAAAAGTCATGAAAAAAGGAGACGAGATGTGGATTATTGGCATTGCTCGTACGCCCTACGAAAACATCATGAGTCCGTATTTCAAAGAGTATCACAAACGGCGATACACAAAAGGAATAACCTGCCGCTACTTATACAACGACTATGCGCACAAGCCTTTCGGAGAAACATCCGCGTCATACCCATTAAGCGAAGTCCGTTACATGCCTGATGGACTGATTACCCATTCATGGATTGAAATCTACGCAGACACTGTCACAATCGGCATCAACAAAAGTAAATCATTTTCTGTCATCATCCAAAATCAGGAAGTCGCAAACTCTTTTAAGATTTATGCGCAGTTACTGTGGAGTATCTCAAAAGTTTAAATTCTCTTTTTGTGGACAGCAAGATAGCGACGGAAAAAGTACTGTACAAATCCATCCTCATTTTTTTGTAACGCTTTGTAGTATGATTTTCTTTTTTTGTATTCAATGATAAGCATGGGATAGCCATTCCACCATAACATATAATTCATAAGCAACCGTCCAATTCTGCCATTTCCGTCACCAAACGGATGGATTTTTTCGAACTGATAGTGAGAGCGTGCTACTAATTCAACCGGATGCAAAGGTCTCCTGAGAAACAACATCAAGCCACTCATGAGTTTATGAACATCTTGCCAGTCTGGTGCGATATAATCACCGACACGAACGAGATAATCGCGAAAACATCCTGATATTTCAGGTTTGGTCTCGCCAAAGATAGACTGATGCCAATGTAAGAGCTGTTTGATTGTCATTGGCTTTTTCGAGGATAGCATATCAAGAAAAACCTTGCTGTGCGTCTCAGTTTCACGAACATCTCTCAGCGGCTTGTTTGGCGCAATTTTGTCATGAATTATCTCACGCGCTTCATGCAATGTGATGGTAGAGCCTTCAATGGCGTTGGTATTGTACGTAAAAGCAATAGCAATTTCCTCTTTCTCTTTCTCTCGAATTACTTTGGGAAAGCGTGACCATTCTGCTTGAAAATGACTCTTAATACTGTCAAATTTAGAATAAACAGGGGACTGAAGTTCACGAAGAAAATTCTTTTGAATAGACTCGATTGATGCAGGAAGTTCTGTTCCGATATATCTTTCCTCTGTTCTGACTTTATCGCCAATTCTAATGGAATGATGTAAGTAAAAGTAAGTCTTACTCCCTCGTTTTCGAGTTAAGATTCGCATAATTACTGTACACTTACAAAGTATTTAAATCTTACTATTTTAAAAAATTGTAGTGGCATGAATAGATACATATCCTCCATCCCCACAATCCTTTTAAAGTGATTATCGAGCCATATATTTTTTGATGTGCAGCCTCGTAAGTATCAATGATATTTCCCGTGCGGAGATTCTTTCCATCATTAATGATGCGCTTGAGCGTAAAAAAGGAAAAAAAACTGAACAGTTTCCTGGTGTGCTTGCATCCCTCTTTTATGAAAGCTCTACACGAACACGAGAGAGTACCGAATGTGCAGCACATCGGTTAGGAATGCATGTCATTGGCTTTTCCGGCATCGAAGGCACTTCTGTTCAAAAAGGAGAGCCGCTTGCAGATACGTTGCGCATGTATCGCGGATTTGGAGCAAACATTATCGCGTTACGCCATCCGCTTGAAGGCGCTGCACGATATGCTGCAGATATTCTCAACATCCCAGTGATTAACTGCGGCGACGGAAGTAACCTGCATCCGACACAAACATTGCTTGATTTGATGACCATTACCGAAAAACGAGGTTCAGTTGACGGCTTGCGTATCGCATTAGTAGGCGATTTGAAGTATGGCCGAACGGTCCATTCGTTAGTTGCCGGATTGAAAATGTTTAGCAATATCACATTATGGCTGGTAGCACCAGATTCTTTGAAAATGCCCGCACATTTTATTGAACATTTTCCAGGAACTATTTATCATGCACACGACATTGCTGAAGTTGATGTTGATATTCTGTATATGACAAGGATTCAGCGGGAACGATTTCCACAAGGTCCTGACGGTGAATTAGAATTTGACAAAGTATCGCGGATATACCAGCTTACGCCATCAGTGCTCGAAGGAAAAAATGTAGGCGTGATGCATCCATTGCCGCGATACAAACATCGCATTGAAATCAGTCTTGCGGTTGATTCACTGCATAATGCTTGGTATATCGATCAGGCGGAAAATGGTGTCTTTTTGCGTGAAGCACTTTTGTCCTCGATGATGCTGAACAAAATTTCACGGCGGAAAAAAGAGTTTATTCCTGGCGCATGGAAAGAACTATCTGTTAAAAATTATCCTAAAGAAGCACAGGAAACAATTTATCGAATAGACAATGGAACATTGATTGACCATATTCATGCAGGCAAAGGAAAAGAAGTGTTAAGTGTGTTACAAATAGATGCAGCAGCAAAGTTTGTCTATGCCAGCAATATCAGCAGCAAAGTGTATGAACGAAAAGATGTCGTTGGTTTTCCTGATAGGGAATTAACCGAGATGGAGCTGAGCAAAGTTGCATTAGTTGAACCTGACGCTACAATTAACATCATTCGGGATAAACAGGTGTATAAAAAAGGAAAAGTTGTATTACCTTCGATTATCGACGGGCTTGTCATCTGCCAGAATCCACGATGCATTACGTACAAGACACACAACGAGTTTGCGCCGCAGAAATTTCATGTTGTTTCTCATGATCCATTATTGTTAGCATGTTATTATTGCGAAGTTCCTGTCGAAAGAGAAAAAATAAAATTAGAATGATTAATCCGAAAAAAGCTGGCTGATTGTTCCTATAAATTCCTCAGCAGTCTTCACTGCCCGTTCTGCACGTTGTGGCTTAAGTGCTGGTTCTTGCGATAATTTGTAAATGGCTCTTGCAGTCTGCAATCGGTTGAAGCTCTTTGTATTGTAAAAATGCATTAGTTTATTTGCTGCTTCAGGTGTTATTTTCTTGAGATTATCTTTGGCGAATAACTCGCGAATGAGTTTCTCTGCGTTCTGCTCTTTATGCTCTCTTGTTTGTTTCATTGGTATGCCCGTTCAAGCAAATGGTAATAAGTCTCAATGTTATGCAGGATAACATGATGTTTTCTTGCTTCGTTTCCAACATTGAATTCGACTGTGTTCCTCATCATATCGAAGAAGCTCTGGACATCAATAACAAGAATGCTTTTCTTGACTTTGGTATAGTGTTTTGTTGCGGGTTCGAACCGTTGAATGTCTTCTTTTTCAGGTACAATAAGAAGTAAATCTATATCAGATGTACGAGTTTGTTTTTTTTTCGCATAGCTTCCAAAGACCAGCAGAACGAAAAAAGGGTTGGGTGAAGTCTCGACAACACTTTTTTTATAGACTGAAATCCA
>DATEAE010000042.1:0-17869 GCA_035288505.1 Candidatus Nanoarchaeia archaeon | reverse complement strand
CTCAATGAGGGAATAAAAGATGAATAAACTGCGTGTTGTTGATGAACAATGGGCAGAAGAGCATGTAAAAAGGGCAGAGCGTTCCGTTTCAAAAAAAATAATGCAATACAAACAGCAGCATCGTGTTTCGTTTTTGATTTTGATGGGCGTTGCGATTGCAATTCATCTTTTGCTGTCTGCAACTGTTGTTCCGTTTTTACTGGTGTTCAGGTCTTACTTTTTTGATGCGGTTGTGCTGCTGATTGCGTTGATTTTTGGCATGCTGTATGCTTTTATGATTGGACAGGTGTTGCATCTGGAACGACATCATCATCTTCTCGCGTTGATTGTTGTTCCGCTGTTTGCTATCGCTCACGTTGTATATCTTGGAAATAGCTATGGAGATGTAAAGACAGTGCCGATTGCGTTATTATATGGTATTGTTTTTGTGCTGCCGTATGTCCTGCAATTACGCCGTAGACAGCTTCATTTAGCAGCAAGTTTATAAATAAAAACAGTTCGACTTTTTCTGTTGGCGGCCATAATATATGGGTAGTATCCCTGGCTGTGGCCCGGGGGAACTGGGTCGTGTTTAGGTTCATAACCTGACGCGCAGGATTTCGAGTCCCAGTGGCCGCCCTTTTTACTCAATGCTTTTGTTTGGCTTCATGATTGGCTAAATTGCCGTTACGAAAGGAAGAAAAAAGATTAGACGTTTTACGTAATTTATTTTCGCTTTCCTTCTGCTTCAACGACGACTATAATTAGTCGACTTTATCGTCATTCTTTACGCCATTTTTCTTAAAATCCAAAATGAGGCGTTATGGCAGCTTGATATTTCATTGGCGGTCGTTTATGGCTTTGGAAAGCAAGGAGATGGTCAATAGTAAAGTTGAAGTACCCTCTATAAAAACCTCTGAGAATTCCATTGTGCTTTTCTGTGTTTATAGAACAGTCATCTGAAGTTATTCCAACATCTGGGTACACGCATGCCATTGCATCTGCCAGAAATTGGGCTTCGGCTTCTATTTGCTTTCTCTTTGGTTGTGAAAGGATAGAGACACGTACACTCGTGTTACCTCTTACTTCGGCATTGGCGTCAAACCAGACTGCAATGAGGTTCTTGAGATACACGTTTGCCCGAGTTCGAGATAAGCGATTGAGATGTTCGTGTTCATCGACGAGACGTGTCAGGTAGGCTGGAAAAGTTGAGCCTGTGATTGCTTTGTAGCGAGGCGGGTCTCCATCACTCACGTGAAAGCCCATGGCAGCGAGAAGACGAACATAAAATGCTCCGTTTTGACCGAAATCAACGCTCCCGGAACGAGGATTAAATGTCATGCCGAGTTTTTCTACAGGAATTCGATGTGCGTACTTGCTACCAATTTCTCCTGATGCCCGACCCCTTGGTGAAATAAGAAGCGACCCCGAAAAATAGGAATACAATCCAAGAATTGTCACAAGTTCCGTCATCGGATTTGCGAGATTCACCGGAAAAATGTCATGTTCTTCAAGCACTGCAAGCGCCTTTTCTCCTACTTTTTCACGTCTGTATCCCGCTAAGAAGTCATCTCTCGTACAAATCTCATCCAGACGAATGTCTTTCTTGCGCATCATAAGCCTGCAAAATAACGCCTATTTAAACCTTACGTAGATTTACTACCTAACAGTAGTTTTAACTTTACCGACGCTACATTTATAAACCCCCTGCTTTCTCCATCCTCCACCTCATATGTGTCGAGAGTTCGACCATCAAGCCTGAAAAGGATATTCCCCCAGTATTCTCGGGGAAACCACCAATAGGCTTTTCCGCGAAGCTAATGGTATTCAGGCAGAGGTATCTATGGCAAAAAGTCATGCACCCAGACGAGGAACATTGCAATTTTGGCCGCACCGCCGCGCACGGAGCGAAGCTGCTCGTATACGCAACTGGCCGACGATTAAAGAAATTAAGCCGTTGGGTTTTGTCGCCTACAAAGCAGGCATGTGCCATGTCATGGCGATTGACACCCGACCAAAAGCGCTCACCAAGGGCGAAGAGATTAGTGTTCCGGTAACAATCCTCGAATGTCCACCACTCAAGGTGGTTGCGATTCAATTATATCAAACTGATTCTTTGGGTTTAAGAATGGTTTCAAGTGTCCGTGCAGCACAATGGGACAAGGAAATGGAACGTGTTCTTCAAATTCACAAAAAACAGCGACAAGTCGAAGGAACATTTGATGATGTACGATTGCTTGTTGCAACACAGCCAAAGCTGACGGGAATCGGAACAAAAAAGCCCAAGATTATGGAAATGGCTCTTTCCGGCACAAAAGAAGAGAAACTGAAATATGCTCAAGATAAGTTGGGTAAGGAAATATCTGTTAGTGACGTATTCAAAGAAGGAAATTATGTTGATGTTCATGCGATTACCAGAGGCAAGGGCTTTCAGGGACCGGTCAAAAGACACGGTGTTATGTTGCGCCACCACAAGTCGGAAAAAGCACGACGTGCTAATGTCAGAGGTTCATGGTCGGGACCGAGCATGTGGACCGCTCCTCACAGCGCGAAAATGGGATATAATCTACGAACTGAATTTAATAAACAGATATTACGCATAGGAATGCAGCCAGACGATGTGCGTTGTCCTGCAGGAATCAACCATTATGGCGTTGTAAAAAATAATTATGTTCTTGTCAAAGGTTCAGTAATTGGGCCACAAAAAAGAATTGTGACACTGATTCATGCGACACGTCCTCATGTTCATCTTCCAAAAGAAGTGCCTCAAATCAGAGGTATCATCTTATGAAACTTCCAAAAGTTGATTTAACAAACAAACAGCAGGGAAGTGTGGAATTGCCACCACAATTTAATGAAAAGGTCAGAGTAGACATTATCAGAAGAGCAGTTGATGCAGTCCGGTCACGACAACGACAGAACACGGGAGCGCACCCTGAAGCAGGTAAGCGCGCAAGTGCGAAACTTTCCCGCCGACGCCGTGACTTTAAGACGTCATACGGACACGGTATCAGTAGAGTGCCGCGAAAAACATTGAACAGACGAGGAATTCGCTTTTACTGGGTAGGTGCTGTTGCACCAGGTACCGTGAAAGGCAGACGTGCACATCCGCCGAAGGCAACGAGAGCATGGGAACAAAAAATCAATATCATTGAAAATAGGAAAGCAATACGGTCTGCGATGGCTGCAACAGTTGTTAAAGCTCTTGTTGCTCAACGAGGACATGTCATCCCACAGAATTATCCTTTTGTAATTGATGGCTCTGTTGAGAGTATGTCGAAAACGAAAGAGTTGTATAAGCTTCTTGCGACGTTAGGTTTTGATAAAGAACTGGAGCGGACAGAGGGTAGGAAAATACGAGCCGGAAAAGGAAAAATGAGAGGACGTCGGTATAAAACAAAGAAAGGAATCCTTATTGTTGTATCAGATTATTGTGCACTCACAAAAGCAGCAACGAACATCCCAGGAATTGATATTGCACGGGTAAAAGAACTCAGTGCTGAACTGCTCGCACCCGGTGCATTGCCCGGACGTGCAACATTATGGAGTGATAAAGCAATTGCACAACTCGAAAAAGAAAAATTGTTTATGTGATGAAAAATGTATGATATAATCAAACATCCACTGTCGACGGAAAAGAACATCAGGTTGTTAGAATCAGAAAACAAGCTGGTCTTTGAAGTAGCACTTGATGCAACGCGGATTCAAATAAAAAAAGCTGTCGAAGAGATGTTTAAAGTAAAAGTTGTTTCAGTGAATACGTTGCGAACGCCAGCAGGAAAGAAACGCGCGTATGTTCGGTTGACAAAAGAATTTCCAGCAATTGACATTGCGACGGATCTTGGATTGATGTGAGATGGGTAAGAGCTTAATTCAACAAAAACGGGGAAAGGGTTCGCCGCGATACATTGCACCAAGCCATCGATGGGCAGGTGAATCGCGTTACAAAAATTCTGGTACGATTCAAGGAAAAATTATTGAGTTTGTTGATTGCAGCGGTCACAGTGCGCCACTCGCACGCATTCGTTATGAAGACGGAGAAGAAGGTTTGCTTGTTGCGGTTGAAGGTCTGTGCATCGGAGATGTTGTTGGTTCTCAAGGTACTAATGGAAATGCAATGATGCTTCAAGAGATTCCCGAAGGAACACTTGTTTGTAATATTGAATTACAGCCCGGAGATGGTGGTAAATTTGTCCGCGCGGGCGGAACATTTGCGAAAGTGCTCGCAAGAACACCGGAAGGAGTGGTTGTACGATTACCATCAAAAAAGGAAAAAGTTTTTTTCCCGGGGTGCAGGGCAACTATCGGCATTGTTGCAGGCGGCGGAAGACTTGAGAAGCCACTGCTCAAAGCTGGTAAAACATTCTATGCGATGCAGGCGAAAAACAAGCGCTGGCCACTGGTGTCAGGAAACAGCATGAACGCAGTTTCTCATCCATATGGTGGAAAAAGAAAAGCACACAAGGGCAGACCGACAATCGCGCCAAGAAATGCACCTCCTGGACGTAATGTTGGCAAGCTACATCCGCGCAGAACTGGCCGGAGGAAGAGATAATGGCAAAAGAACAGTTATGGAGAGGCAAGACGAAAGAAGAAGTTATGAAACTGGATTTGAAGGACTTTTCAGTACTGGTAAACTCACGTGAACGACGCAAATTAGTGCGCGGATTTACAACTATGGAGAAAATATTGCTCAAAGATATTGCTTCGGGTGACCAAAAAGTAAAAACACATTGCAGAGATATGGTTATTGTTCCGGCGATGGTTGATAAAAAGTTGAGTGTTTATAATGGTAAAGAATGGATTCCTCTTCATATCACGATAGACATGCTCGGGCATCGTCTTGGAGAATTTGCATTAACAAGAAAATCAGTCAAGCACAGCGCGCCAGGCATCGGAGCAACGAGAAGCAGCGCTGCAATATCGGTGAAATAAATGGGCAAACACCACTACATGATGGATTTGGAAGGCGCAAAGGCGGTTGGAAGAGATTTGCCTATCAGCATGAAACACAGTGTTGAAGTTTGTGCTTTTATCAAAGGGAAAGATCTTCAGAACGCAAAACAGTTGCTGAAAGAGGTTATGGTACTCAAAAGAGCAGTGCCGTATCACCGGTTTGATCAGGACCTTGGGCACAAAAAGGGGATGGCAGCGGGAAGATTTCCGCAGAAGACTGCAAAAGAAATATTGAAAGTCATTGAGTCAGCAGAAGTGAATGCACAATTCAAGGGGATGAATACGTCACGCCTTCGCATTGCACATCTCGCTGCTCATCTGGCTTCACGACCTTTCCATTCGGGCAGACATCGTGGACGGAAAATGAAAAGGACACATATTGAAGTTATCGTTCAGGAGTATAAGAAACAGGATAAAGAACAGAAGAGTGATAAGAAATGATGGAACGCGAGTTTATTTCACAACGAATAAAAGAATATCAGATTCAGGAGTTCATCGACCATTCATTGGGTAATGTTGGCCATAGTCATACAATCATGAAGAAAACGCCGATGGGCGAGAAGATTATTGTTTTCGCAAGCAGGCCTGGACTTGTTGTCGGCAGAAAAGGCGCAAACATCAAAGATTTAACCAAGACATTGAAGAAAAGATTTAATCTTGAAAATCCACAGATTGAAATCAGTGAAGTTGAGAATATCCATATGGATGCTAACATCGTCGCTGAGAAAATTGTAAGCTCACTGGAAAGATTTGGCACAAACCGCTTCAAGGGCGTTGGTCATAAGATGATGGAGAAAGTAATGGAAGCAGGAGCCCGAGGCGTTGAAATTATTATCTCCGGAAAAGTTCCCGGCGCACGTGCGCGTTCATGGCGATTTTACATGGGATATGTTAAGAAATGTGGAGATGCGGCACGGACGGCTTTATTGACGTCAACACGAGCTGCGCAGCTCAAGCCTGGCGTTGTAGGAATACGAGTAAGTATCATGCCAAAAAATGTACGATTACCTGATGATGTACGAATGAGAGTTTTAGAACCTGTTGTGCAACCACCAACACCAGTTGTAGAAGTGAAGACAGAGGTTCCATCACAGACCGAGGAGAAGCCGGCTGAAAAACCAAAACGACGCTCACGAAAGAAAAAAGAAGAAAAGAATGAAGAGATAAAAGAGGAAAATAAAGCAGAGGTAACGAATGAAGCGTAAAGAGCTCATGAAGCTTCCTGAACAGGAATTACAAGAGAGACTGGTGGAAATGCAAAAGGAACTCATGAAAGGAAATGCACAGCGCGCTCTTGGCACAACGGCAAAAAATTCAGGAAAGATAAAAACAACACGGAAAAATATCGCACGAATAAAGATGCGGATGGGTGTCAAGAAGAATGTCTGATGTGTGTCCCAATTGCGGCTTACCGAAAGAGCTCTGCGTGTGTGAAGCGATTGCGCTGGAAGGCCAAAAGATTGAAGTCACGACTGAAAAAAGGAAATTTGGCAAAATATATACAGTCATCAGAGGGTTGAGCAAAGGGATTGATATCGACGACATCGCAAAAAAACTGAAAACAAAGTTTGCGTGTGGTGGCACAGTCAAAGGAACTCAAATAGAACTTCAGGGGGATCACCGGCAACGAGCGAAACGTGTACTTGCCGAACTTGGATTTCCTGAAGAAACGGTGGAAGTCAAATGAAAAACGAACCATGTGGCGATAAAAAATGTCCAGTTCATGGACATGTAACTGTAAAGAAAGAAAGTTTTACAGGCAAAGTTATAAAAAAAGATGCAAACAGAAGTGCAACGATTGAATGGGACAGGCAACATTATGTACAGAAATATGAACGTTACGAAGTACGACGGTCGCGGATTCACGTCCACAATCCAGCATGTATCAATGCCAAGATAGGGGATGTGGTTAAGGTTATGAAGACACGACCTCTCAGTAAGACAAAGAATTTTGCGATTGTCACTGTCGTTGGTGGTAAACAATGAAAGCAGTCAAAGCATCACTGGTACGGGGAATTCCTTTTGGAGCATATCTTGATACCTGTGATAACAGCGGCGCAAAAGTAGTACGATTATTTTCAGTCACAGGACATAATACAGTGAAGGGACGTATTCAGGCGGCAAGCGTTGGAGATCTTATCCTCGCAAGCGTGAAGAGAGGTCGCCCTGACATGAGAAAGCAACAGGTGTTTGGTATTATTGTCCGTCAGCGGAAAGAATATCGCAGACCTGATGGAACACGAATCAAGTTTGAAGACAACGCAGTCGTCATCGTCAAGGATGAAGACGGCAATCCTAAAGGAACACTTATAAAGGGGCCGATTGCAAAAGAGGCAGCTGAACGATGGCCTGCGGTTGCACGCCTCGCAAGTATTATTGTGTGAACATGAAAAAATATTCAAAACACTGGGCATCGAGTACGAAAGCGCGCAAACAGCGAAAGCTGCGGGGTAACATGCCGTTGCATCTCCGAAAGAAACTGGTGCGTGTCCATCTTTCCAAGACGCTCCGACAAACTCACAAGAAAAGAAGTCTCACTGCACGTGTCGGTGATAAAGTGACTATTCTTCGCGGGCAATTCCGAAAGAAGAGCGGTAAAATAGAACGAGTCGATCGTAAATACACTCGTCTTTTTATAGAAGGCGTCGAGATTGTGAAAAAAGACGGGACAAAAGCGTTGTTCCCCGTTCATCCGTCAAATGTTTTACTTACAGAACTTGCAGTTGATAAACGAAGAATCGAAGGTGTCAAATGAGCCATCTCAAAAGTTTATGTGCGCCACGAACCTGGCATATCCTAAGAAAAGGACGAAGGTACATTGCAAAGTCTTCCCCGGGAACACATGCCGAGGATCTTGCAATGCCGTTGGTTGTTGTATTGAGAGATGTCCTTGGTGTTGGCAAAACGCGGTTTGAACTTAAGAAAATAATGCGACAGAAAGATGTTCTCATCGATGGAAAGAAAATGCTGAATGAACGTTTCCCTATTGGTTTGTTTGATGTTTTGAGCATCGGGTCAAACCATTATCGCATGATTATTAATTCAAAAGGAAGAGTCGTACCTCTGCCGATTACATCAAACGAGGCGAGTACGAAAGTGTGCAAGGTAAAAAGCAAACAGCTGATAAAAAAAGGCAAGATGCAGGTTACCTTCCACGATGGAACGACACTTGTCACGGATACACCGATGCGTGTTGGTGATAGTGTTGTTGTTCAACTTCCAAAACGAACCATTGTGAAAGTATTGACACCAACAGAAGGTGCACACATTTATCTGATGAAAGGAAAACACAGCGGGATTGTTGGCAAGCTCATTGAGCTGAAGAAGGAAAGTGCTGTCTATAGCATCGATGGTGAACAGGATGTAACGCCAAAGAAATATCTTGTTGTTGTTGGACATGAAAAACCACTTATAACACTCAAATGAACGTCATGAAGAATATCCGGATAGAGAAAATCACGCTCAATGTCGGCGCAGGAAAAGATGAAGAAAAACTCAAGCGAGGAGTAAAACTCCTGCACAAGATTTCGGGCGTCGAACCATTGAAAACAATTACCAGCAAAAGAATACCAACATGGTCACTCCGTCCGGGACTTGCGATTGGTTGCAAGATAACACTGAGAGGGAAGAAAGCAGAAGAGCTGCTCCGCCGATTGCTCGCGGCAGTGAACAACAAACTCCGGCCAACACAGTTTGACGCACATGGGAATTTTTCGTTCGGCATTCATGAATATGTTGATGTGCCCGGTGCAGAGTATGACCCTGAAATCAAAATCATGGGATTTGAAGTTGCGGTGACACTTATCCGTCCTGGATACCATATCAAAAAACGAAGAGTTCAACAAAAGAAAGTTTCACTGAGCCACCAAATCAAGGTTGAAGAAGCACGTGATTTCCTGACGCAACAGTTTGGGGTAACGTATGGGGAGGCATCATGACAACGAGCGATTGGAAAAAGGCGTTTACACAATTACGATCAAAGCCAGTCATCTGGAAAAAGTTTAATAAGTTTAACAAGCCAAAAGAACGAAGCTGTGGCATTGCACTTCGCCATTGTGCCCGCTGTAATAGAACAGGTGGACATATACGAAGCTATGGTATTGGCCTGTGCAGACAATGCTTCAGGGAAATTGCCCAACGATTAGGGTTTAAGAAATACAGTTGATGAACTATGATGAATGACACACTATCAGCGGCATTATCAAAGATAATGAATGCGGAACAGGTTGGAAAGAGAGAGTGCACCATTACGCCAACATCAAAAGTTCTTGTAACTCTTCTTGAAATTATGAATAAGCACTCATTTATCGGAAGCTTTGAGCCCATCCAGGGAGGGTTGCGTGTTCATCTGCTTGGAAATATCAACAACTGCGGCTCGATAAAGCCACGCTTCAGTATTCAAGTAGCTGAATTTGAAAAATGGGAACGACGTTATTTACCTGCACGCGGCTTTGGCATCATTATATTGTCAACATCACAGGGAATGATGACTTACGACGAAGCACTCACGAAAAAAATTGGAGGAAGGCTCATCGCATACTGTTACTAAAATGAAAACTGATATTAATCAAAAAGTAGAAGTTCCTGAAAAAGTCAAGGTAGAAGTAAAACTGCCTCTTGTTACTGTAAAAGGTCCGAAAGGTGATGTTTCACGGATGATGACCGACAAAAGGATTGCAATAACAGTCGAAGGGAATACTATCACACTGAGTGCAGCACGTGCGACAAAAAAAGAAAAGAAAATCATGCACACCTATGGGGCGCATCTCAGAAACATGGTGAATGGCGCAGCACATGGATTCATGTACGAAATGAAAATATGCGCAGCACATTTCCCGATGACCGTTGCGGTTTCAGGAAGCCAGCTGAGTATCAAGAATTTTATTGGTGAGCATACGCCGCGGACACTTCAGTTGAGAAAAGGTGTGAGTGTCAAGATTAATGGTGATATTGTACAGATTGAAAGTGCAGATAAAGAACTTGCAGGACTTACTGCATCAGACATTGAGCTGTTGACTCGTATCAAGGATCATGACCGTCGTATATTTCAGGATGGTATTTTCATTATTGGAAAGAGGCTGCTCACATGACACTCAAAAAACTTTTGGACGTAAGAAAAGCAGCGAAGGCAAAAAAGCCGACGTTCAGGCGACAGGACTGGCATCTCCGCAAGAAGTACGGAGAGATGTGGAAAAGACCAAGAGGACAGCAGTCTAAAATGCGACTGAAGGTCGCGGGCAGAGGAGCACTCGTTAATCCGGGATATAGGAGTCCGCGTGATGTTCGAGGAATGAGCCGCGATGGAAAAGAAGTTGTGTGGGTTTCAACACTAAAAGATTTGAAAAACATTGATGGAAAAAAACAGACAATCATCGTGAGCGCGACGGTCGGCGGCCGAAATAAACTTGAGTTGCTCAGGCACGCGATTAAACATGATATTTCAGTGTACAACGTAAAAAATCCTGCGGAATGGATAAAGACTGTTGAAGATGCGTTCAAACAGAAGAAAAAGAAGGCACCTGAAAAAAAGCAGGAATTAAAAGCCGAAAAGAAAAAGGAAAAATCTGAAGAGAAAATAGTTGATGAAACAGAGCAGCGGAGAGAAGCTGAAAAAATAATGATTCAAAAATGAACATAAAAAACCAACGACGGTTAGCCGCACAAGTCATGGATTGCTCACCTTATAGAGTAGCCTTTGACCAGACAAAATTAAGCGAAATCAAAGAAGCAATCACCAAGACAGATATACGAGCACTCGTACGAGAGGGAGTGATTACTGCAAATCCCGTTGAAAGTAATTCTCAGGGAAGGCAGAGACTGCGCCGTATAAAAAAGAGACGTGGGCAGGGCAAAGGACAGGGACGACGAAAGGGCGCGCGAGGCGCACGTCTCTCAAGAAAAGAGAGATGGATTGCAACCATACGAAGCCAACGGAGAATGCTTACAGAACTTAGAGAGAATGGGCACATCGAAAATAAGGTATATCGCAATCTTTATCTCAAATCAAAGGGCGGGTTTTTCCGCAATAAAAGACACATCAAACTTTATATCGAAGAAAATAAGTTGAGTAAAAATGGCAAAACTTAAACGTGTACCAATGCGACGGCGCAGGGAAGGAAAGACGAACTATCCGAAAAGATTTAATCTCCTTAAGTCACGGATGCATCGCTGTGTTGTGCGGCCATCGCTTCAAAACATGAATGTGCAGATTTCGTTGTATAGTCCACAGGGAGACAACGTTGTCGTTGGGTCATCGTCACTGGCACTGGGCCATTTTGGCTGGACTGTTCATAAAGGGAATACGCCGGCAGCATACCTTACTGGATATCTTACCGGGAAAAAAGCAAAGAAAAAGGGCATCACAGAAGCAGTACTGGACAGCGGATTGCGCACGCCGACCAAAGGCGGCAGGATTTATGCGTGTGTCAAGGGGCTTGTTGATGCGGGAATTCGTGTTCCGGTGTCTGAAGAAGTGCTCCCAAGTATGGAAAGAATCGAGGGCAAACATATTACCAAAGAGCTATCACAATTGTTTCATGCAACAAAGAAGAAAATAGATGAGGCGAAATTATAATGGAAAACGTGGAAAAAGAACACGAGGAACTTGTAGTTGTTGAGGAGATTCCGGGAGAAAAAATCACACAAACACCGGAAGAAACCATAAAATGGACTCCGCGCACACAGCTCGGCAGACAGGTTCACGAAGGCAAAATCACAACAATAGAAGAAGTCTTTGACCTGCATGTTCCTATTCTTGAACCGCAAATAGTGGATAAACTTTTAGTTAATGCAGAAAGCGATTTACTACTTATCGGACAGGCAAAAGGAAAGTTTGGTGGCGGACAACGACGTGTATTCAGACAGACACAAAAGAAGACAGCTGAAGGCAACAAGCCAAACTTTGCGGCATGTGCAGTTGTTGGAAACAGAAATGGATATGTTGGCATCGGCTATGGAAAGAGCAAGGAAACTGTACCTGCACGTGACAAAGCGATACGCCGCGCAAAGCTGAACATCATCCGTATCAGGCGAGGATGTGGAAGCTGGCAGTGCGGATGCAAACAACCTCATTCGATTCCGTATGCAGTCGAAGGAAAATGTGGCGCAATCAGAATCAGATTAATTCCAGGGCCTAAAGGAAAAGGCCTTATCATTCAGGAAGAATTGAAGAAAGTATTAAAGCTTGCAGGCATCCAGGATGTCTGGAGCAAGACATATGGCAACACGCACCGACGACTCAATCTGGTGAAAGCGTGCATGAGCGCATTGCAAAAACTCGTCGAAACAAAAGCAAATGCAAAATATGCCGAACAGTTAGGGATATGTGAAGGGAAAATATGACCACTGAACTTGTTGTAGTGTTGGTACGAGGTATGGTAAATACCAAACCAGAAGTACGTGAAACACTGAAAAGACTGAGATTGCAGCGCAAGAATAATTGCATTATTGTTCCTCATAAGCCCGAGAGAATAGGCATGGTCAATGCGGTAAAAGATTTTGTTACTTGGGGAACTGTAACACCAGAAGTTCTTGAAAAGATAAAAAAGAAAATGGTTAATGGTGTAACACCTCTGCAACCGCCCAGAAAAGGATTTGGACGCAAAGGCATCAAGTTCCAGTTCAACCGCGGCGGAGCATTAGGAAATCGTGGAGAAAAAATGAATGATTTGCTGATGAGGATGATGTAAATGGTCGTTCACCGAAGAAAAAAGGTTACGCGTATGCGCGCACATACGACGCATGGATGTGGCAGCAAGAAGAAAGCACGTGGCGCCGGTAACAGAGGTGGACGGGGCAATGCAGGACGCGGCAAGAAAAGTGACCATCGGAAACAGCAATATATTGTCAAAGGTATTTTTCTCGGACAACGGGGCTTTCATATGCATGGTGCAAAGAAAGAAATCCGTTCAATCAATATTGAAGATATGCAATCACGGCTTGATTTATGGCTGAAAGAAGGAAAGATAGAAAAGCAAGAAGATATTTATGTGGTTGATGGGGCACGCGTCGGGTTTGAAAAGATACTTGGCGCAGGTAATGTGCACGCGAAGCTTCGTGTCATTGCACAATGCTCTCAGAAAGCTGCTGAAAAAATAAAGAAGGCCGGCGGAGAAGTCGTAACGCCTGAATAATAATGTCGCTGTGGGAAACAATAGCTCAATTTTTGCCTGAAGTGAAAAGTCCGTTGCAGCGACGCTTATCTTTTAAAGAAAAGCTGAAATGGACGCTCATCACGTTAGTTTTGTTTCTGGTGTTAAGTCTTATTCCACTTTATGGACTTGGAGAAAATCAGCTCCAGCAGTTTGAATTTTTGTCCATCATTCTCGGCGCGAGCTTCGGAAGTATCATGAGCTTAGGCATCGGGCCGTTGGTAACGGCGTCTATCGTGTTACAGCTGCTTCATGGTGCGCAGATACTTCATTTTGATGTTCATTCACCTGAAGGACGAAAAAAATATCAGGGGATGCAAAAAGTGTTGGGATTGTTTTTTGTCATATTTGAAGCGGCCATCTACGTCTTTCTTGGAGGGTTGGCACCATCTGAAGCGTTGAAAGGAACGCCCTTGTTTTTTCAGTTTGAATTATTGCTTGTGTTCCAGCTTATCCTCGGTGGAGTACTGGTCATGTTCATGGATGAAGTCATTTCAAAATGGGGATTTGGTTCTGGCATTAGCCTGTTTATCGTCGCTGGTGTAGCGCAGCAGATTTTTATCACGGCTCTTAATCCACTGCCCAGTCCAACGAATCCAGATATTGCAGCCGGAGCAATTCCTGCTCTTATCCAGAGTCTTGCAGCGGGAGACCCGCAAACTGCATTGTTGAAGCTGGCTGCGATTGTAAGTACCGTTGTGGTGTTTTTGGTCGTTGTTTATACTCAAGGTATGAAGGTTGAAATTCCGTTGAGTTTCGGACGAATTCGGGGACATGGCATACGGTGGCCCTTGAAGTTTTTTTATACCTCAAATATTCCTGTGATTCTTGTTGCGGCGCTGCTTGCAAATGTTCAGCTCTGGACGCAGCTTGCAGGCTATCAGACACCGGGATTTGTCAGTCCTCCTGATGTGCTTACCACACTAATCACCACAGGCATCAGCGGTCTCTGGCTTGTGCTGCCAAGTATTTTATTGTACTCACTGATTATGATTGTTGGTTCGGTTGTCTTTGCGATATTCTGGATGCAAACTGCAAACATGGATCCGCGTAGCCAGGCAGAGAATATCATGAAAAGCGGAATGCAGGTGCCGGGTTTTAGACGCGACCCGCGCATTCTTGAAAGTGTGTTAAAACGCTATATTTGGCCATTGACTGTGATGGGTGGAGCTGCAGTTGGATTGATTGCATCGCTTGCAGATTTAACCGGAGCGTTGTCGCGTGGAACAGGAATATTGCTTGCAGTCATGATTATTTACAACCTGTATGAGGATATTGCGCGCCAGCACGCCATGGACATGCATCCAATGATGCGCAAATTCATGGAGTAAGATGGGCGTTATTGATACAATTCTTGACCCAGTGTTCATGCCTCTGCTTAATCTTGGACCATTTTGGGCGCTGGTCATTATTTCGTTCGTTCTCTCACTTTTAATGACGGTGATTTACAAATTAGTCACCAATCAGGATGAAATGAAGCGACTGAAAGATGAGATGAAAGAACATCAGAAACAGATGAAAGAAAGTCCTGAAAAGATTGGCGAGTTACAAAAAAAAGCAATGAGCGCAAATCTTGAATACATGCGTCACAGCTTCAAGCCGACGTTGATAACGTTTATACCTATTATCTTGATATTTGGATGGCTCGGCGCACATCTTGCATATGAACCGATTTCGCCGGGCGATGAATTTGTGTTGCGTGTCATGTTTGCAGAGCCGGTGACAGCACGTCTTGTGCTTCCTGAAGGTTTGGAGAATGTTGGGAATAACACGCAACAAGTTCAGAACGAAACAGTCTTTCATTTGAAGGCTCTGAAGGAAGGAGAATATTTTATTGACCTTGAAGTTGACGGAAAACCGTATTCGAAAGATGTGATTGTGACGAATGAGCAAAGGTATGCTGAGCCGATAAAAACATTTGAAGGTGCAGTGACATCGATATCGGTTGATTACACAAAGTTAGTTGTGTTGCCTATTGGATACAGAAACTGGTTTGGATGGCTTGGAGTGTACATCATTCTTTCATTGGCGTTTAGTCTTGTTCTACGAAAGATGATGAAGTTGTCATGAAAACTGCTTTGACAGCTGCGTTGGCGTTGCTTGCGGGATGTGCGGCACCACGAGCACCGACATTACAGGAGATTATAGATGGAAGTAGAGGAGGAAAACCTCCACGGTATGAGCGAACGGAAAGACTTTGCCTGAATCCTTTTTCAAACAGTCTGACGTATACAGTCCTTGAACAGGATGAGGCTGAACGACAAATGATGGAACTTGCGAAGCGTGCGCCATTCGAAGAAGCATGGGCGTATTTTCCTCGTTCGAAACGCTGCATGGAAATAGGGGTTGCTATGACCGCAAGTCAAGAACCAAATGGTCGTGTTCATAGTGTTGGTGTCACGTTGGATTTGCCGGAATTGAAGAGTTATGTACGCCGCACAAAGGAGCGTGAAGTTGTCATTTATCACATTCATCCAAGCGGGTTCATGGCAAAAGTACGAGAGCAAAATGTGGATAGCATTGCAAAAGTGTTGGGTGATAAAACTGCTGCTGAAATGTATATTCAAATGATGCATCGCATGCCATCAACAGGTGACCTTGCTGCACATATTAGTACGCTTCGTGGATTGCACGAAGAGGTCGCCGGCATAAAAGTTACTCATCGCGTTGCGACAGAATTTGGTGTCGTCGAAATGAGATTGATGACTGCTGCTGATAGAGCATACAGAGAAGGTTTGTTTGAGGATGTGATGGAACGGGTACAACCGGTCATTGACCGAAGTGGGAATGACACCATGTACATGACGAGCATACTGAGCAAAGCAGGAATAGACTCGAGAAAGGCTATGACGCTTCTTACTGATGGACTTCCACGCCTTTCAAGCAATGTTGATTCTGAAGGAACACGCGTGTTTGTGTATCAGTCGAGATAGGGTTGCAATAGGATATCAAGTTGTCGTTGAAGCAGAAAGAATACGAAAAAAAGTTACGTAAAAAACGTTTTATTTTTTTTCTTCCTTTCGTAGCGGCAGAAAAGTTGATATATACCATTAGTATTAGTTTGGTCATGAAAAGAGTGATGTTCGTTTTAGTGCTTCTTATTATTGTTGCGGGTTGTGCTGCGCCCGTTGAGGAATTACAAGAGGTGAAGCAACCTGAACCATTAGAAAATGTGCAAGAAGTAACTCCGTTAGAACAGAACACTGAATCAAATACAATCGTTGCCGATGAAAAGGCAAATTCTGAAACAATCGTAGAAAGCAAGCCACAATGGACGTATGGAGGTCTTGCCATCGGAGGCAATTATGCGGATTCTGATTTTGTTGAGCTTGGTGATGGTACATACAGAATGTATTATGCGATTGAACCTGAAGTGCCCGGAAACAAGCTGGAAGTGTATTCTGCGACCTCTTCGGATGGAATAACGTGGACACCTGAAAATGGAGTCAGAAGAACATTTACTGTATTCCCTGATGTGGTTAAACTGCCAGACGGAAAATGGAGAATGTATTTCCAGAACGCTGGAGTTATCAAAAGCGCAACATCTTCTGATGGATTGTCATGGAAAGACGACAGCGGCACAAGGATAGACACAAGAAATAATGAAGGACTCACGTTTGAGAATGTTGCTGGACCAACCACAATTTATGACGACGGCAAGTATATTATGGTGTACAGCGGAGCAATTTCTGGAAAATATAAAGATGCTCCGAATAACAGAATGGGCGTGCTTCTTTGGGCGACCTCCTCTGATGGACTGAAATTTGAGGTCAAGGGGATTGCGCTCGACAGCAGAAATGATAAGTATTATGGTTGGGCAGACACACCCGACTTAATACGATGGGATGATGGCAGCATACGACTTTTCTTCTGGGGATATTTTGGGGTTTATGAATCTACTTTTACAGGTGAAGGTTTCACTGAACCGGAAATGGTTTACGAGGCTAAGAAAGAAAGTCCCATGCACAGGTTTCCTTCTAGTCCGCCGGGCGACCCTACAGTAGGAAAAGTTGGAGAAAAATGGTATATGTATTATGGACAACACACCAAGGGGATATTTTATGCAACGATGGAATAAAAAAATAGTTATAACAATCGGTTTTATTTTTTGTGTCATGCTGGTTAATGGCTGTACTCAGCAGGTTCATGAAGTGACGGAGCCTCTGGGTGAAGAATCTAAAGCTGCAGAAGATGTTGCGATTGTTGTCGAAGAAACTGAGAAACCAGCTCCAAACGAAGAACCAATACTAAAAGAAGAGCGTGCCATTGCAGAATCTGTCGTCCCAAAAAAAGAAGAATTTAAGATATTTAATCCGGTTTTGACGTACGATGGAGCTTACAACGGTCCATTATATGGAACGTCTGAGCAAATAGGGTCTGCATCAATGGATAGCTATTTTAAGACTCTCGACCGAAACGGAATTAACTTTTTCATCGGCATGTTTAGCATTGAAGGCAAACCTGCTGTTGGTACGTTAACAAGTGATAGTGGTTTGGGAAAGATTGTTGATGCCGCGCAAAAACATCCGTATCGTATTATCCCATTTTTTAATCCGGGCATCGGCGGGGAAACGGTTGAGCAGTATCTTGGAGAACAACTGACCGGGATGTATCGCAATAGTTTGTCAGCAGCCCAGAAAATAGTGGGGAAAAATTTTATCAGAGGATTTGGAGAAGTTGAGACACAGGAATGGCAGGCGCGACATAACGATCAACGAATACTGGATTTAATTGAGATGGCGCAGGCAAACGACATTCATTTCATGTTCCATCCTGTTGCAGCC
>DATEAE010000041.1:0-4805 GCA_035288505.1 Candidatus Nanoarchaeia archaeon | reverse complement strand
ATAATGCTGGCGAAGATACTGTAGCGTAAAGCGTCGGCGTGTATTGATTTCGCTCCATGTGCGCTCTTTCCAGATGACAAACTGCGTCAAATGGCGTTTTAATACTTCCAGCACTTTACGGTTGAAATCGAGATTGTTCACGTAGTTATCAACTTCGTGATGTTTCATCGGCGGAGCATCGAAAAACAAGTCGGGTAATGTTGTAAACTCTAATTCACGTGCCATGCCATAGACACTTGCAGCGTTCTTTGCGCCGCCTTCGACCAAGTCGATAAATATGCCTTTCAATGTTATTTCTGATGCTTTTTGGCGCTTGTTGAATTCTCTTTCAAGCTGTGCTGTTGCGTCTGCGTAGTAGATGATACGTTCGTCAAGAATGCGTAGTTCTCTGACGAGCTGGAACAGCTCTTTGACCATCTTTCCGATGGTTGCTAGGTACTGTGAGATTTTGTCCTGCTGCGCGCCCAAACGTTGTTGTGATACGCCAAAAAACGCGGAGTTTTCAGCCGCTGCAAACACGTCTTCGGTCTTTATAATTCGGTGGAACGCGAGGTCGTGTTCGTAGTATAGATGAACCCAGTAATAAGGCTCTTCGAGATTAAGGTCGTGCGATTCCCATACAATCTGATAACGCTTGACGGGTTTTGGAAATCCAGTTGGTTCCCATGTTGCGCTTTTATTTGGTTCGCCGACGAAAGGAATTTCTATTATTTCTTCGTCTACTTCACCTTTATCAGTAACAAATCCACACTTTTTGAGTAAATCGCTCTTGCTTGCGCCTTGGGACATGATGACCTCTTTTTTGTCATAGAAGAATTAGTTTGTATATAAAGATTGTTTCCTATTGGTCGTGGTAGCAGAAAGAAGGCGAAAAAATTTGTAAAAACGTATTATTTTTTTCTTCATTTCGTAGCGGCGTGTACTGGGAATTCACCAGTGAACCTTGCGTGAATATAATCTGATGTTCACACTTATCTTGACATTATCGTGCGCTCTTGTCGGTATTCTCTCTATCTCCATTTTTTTCTGTCGCAATCTTTATAAATCATCTGCTTTTTGTGCCTCTCATGGCAGACTTTAAGCTTACGATTAGTGACCCTAAGACTGGCAAAAGCGTCAAAAAAGACATCACCGGCGGTGCAGTTGATGCACTTCTGTTAAGAGATGTTGGTGACAAAGTCGATGGAGAACACATCGGCTTTGCAGGGTATGAATTTGAGCTTACCGGCGGTAGCGATAGTGCTGGATTTCCGCTAAAAAAAAGTATTCGTGGCTCTGGACGAAAGACTATTTTCACATATCGAGGCGTTGGTTTCTCAGGAAGAGACCGATGGGGTGTCATGCAAAGAGGATTACGTGTCAAGAAAGCAGTTGCGGGAAGCAAGATTACTGGTCAGACGACACAAGTCAATTTGAAGATACTCAAAGAGGGTCCGCAGGCATTGTTCACAGAAGAAAAGAAAGAAGAGAAAAAAGAGCAATAGTTTTTATAATGAATGTTTTACTTTCTTTATCATGACCATCTTTCTTAAGAAGCAAGCACCAACAGACTCTCGCTTTGGTAAACACCCCTCTGAACGTACTGTCGCAGAATTAATCGAATTCGGTTGCATCAGTATCGATAAGCCTCCTGGTCCGACATCTCATCAGGTCAGCGATTATGTGCAAAAGATTTTAGGTATTGAATCTGCAGGTCACGGAGGCAGTTTGGATCCGCAAGTTACTGGTGTATTGCCTGTCACTCTAGACAGAGCAACGCGTTTGTCGCAAGTCATGCTGAAAAGTGGCAAAGAGTACATCGGCGTGATGCATCTTCATCATGATGTTGATGAGCAGAAATTGCGTGCTGTCATCCAAAAGCATTTTATCGGCACAATCACACAAATGCCTCCGGTGAGAAGTGCAGTCAAACGAGCTTTTCGCGAACGTAATGTATACCGGTTTGACATTCTTGAGATTGAAGAAAAAGATGTCTTGTTTCATGTAGAATGTCAGGCAGGAACGTACATTAGAAAATTATGTTCTGACCTTGGGCAAAAATTGAATGTTGGTGCGCATATGCTGTCGTTGCGACGCGTTCGTGCTGCACACTTTAGGGAACATGATTCCGTTACCTTACAAGACGTTCAGGATGCGATGACATTGTGGAAACAGGGCAATGAAAAGTTCATTCGTCATTGTATTCATCCCGCCGAAAAGATGGTTGAGCCCTTGCCTAAAGTTTGGGTGTTCGATTCTGCGGTGGAAAGCATCTGTCATGGTCGAGATGTTGCTGTGCCGGGCATTTCAAAAATCTCAGACCTGAAATTAAACGATGATGTTGCGGTCATGACACTCAAAGGTGAGCTTGTTGCTTTAGGTATTGCGCAGATGGACGACAAATCAATTATGAAATCTGATAAAGGCATTGCTGTTCGTGTGCATAAAGTCTTTATGAAAGCGGGGACGTATGGCGGCGCGACTGGCTGAGTTTTTGTCATTTGTTGAGAATGTGGTGTTATAAAATTCAATCTATCTCATCAAGAGGTGGTATCTTCACTTCTTCATTATTAGGTTTAACTATCTCGCGTATATCAGCGGGAATTCTTTCTCGAAGTTTGTTATAAATATCTTTCGCATCAGTGCCAGTAACGAGTACCTGCAGTTCTCGGAAGTCGTACCGCACATCTACCTGCCATCTGGCAATGACGTCTATCCCATTTTTTCCTTGGGCGACAAGTTTGTGTATTGGTGGACGACCTCTAATCTCATCCTGAAAGTCTGGAATATAAAGTCCATCTGTTTCACGAATGTATCTTTTAACAACTCCAATAAGGTCGTCGTATATTTGTTGTCCTCTATCGGCATCTAGCAAATTGTAACGGTGTGAAAAATTGTGAAATGTATTTTCAACTTTTGGTGTATCAAAACGTTGTTCTGGCACCATTAGTTCTTTAACGAGTTCCATCCTTCACAACTCTTTTAGTTTTCCACGAACACTTTCAACTGATTTATAGCCTTTGCGTTGCATGACTTCATTAAATTCTTTTTCAATCCGTTCAAAGCAACCATGCTTTTCCTGCATGAATACTGTTCCTAATTGAACTGCTTTTGCGCCTGCGAGAATGAACTCAAAGACATCGGTTCCTGTGTAGATGCCGCCGACGCCGATAATGTCGATATCTTTCTTCAGCAACTCGTAGAATTTGCGGACATTTGCCAGTGCAATCGGCTTGATATAATGTCCTCCTAATCCGCCAAAACCACCTTTTGGTTTGATGACTACCTGTTCTTTGTCTGCGTCAATGTAGAGAGTGTTGCCTGGTGAATTGACGCAACTTACAAACTTTACATGGTGTTTGTTTAAAATTTTTGCGATTTGTTCGTAATGTACAAAATCAAAGTATGGAGGTAATTTTACACCTAATGGCTTTTTTGTTATTGACATTATTTCAGTGAGAACTTTGTCTGTCTGCTCAGCATCATAGCCCATCTGCGGCTTTCCGACAAGATTTGGGCATGATAAGTTCAGTTCAATCATATCACAATCTGCAGTGTTCAGTGCGCGAATAATCTCTTTGTTATCATCAAGACACATCCCTGAGACACTGGCAATTAATGGCTTGTTGTGCTCTCGCAGCTGTGGAAAATATTCGATGTACTTTTTGTAACTATGATTTGGCAATCCCATTGAATTAATGGAACCGTGAGGAATATCTTTGTATCTCGGTTCAGGGTTGCCATCGCGCGGCAAAAGTGTCATCGACTTTGTCAGGATTGCAGCAGCATTCGATGTACCTATAGCGTGAAGCTCGTCCAATGTAACGCATAACGGTCCGGACGCATTGAAAATTGGATGATTTAATTTGAATCCTGCAATGGTTGTTGGGTAGCTCATAGTCTCATTGCATTCAGCATGTCATTATATTTTTTTGCTTCGGTTGCTGGGTTTTGTGCAGTGAAAATGGAACGGCCTACATTTGCTATGATACGGTCACCAAAATGGTTTATCAATTCTTTAACATCTCCTCCCTGTGCGCCAATTCCTGGAACGAGAATGAGCTGCTGTGATTTGATGCTCATTATCTCATCAATATTCTTGTTTTTTTCAGATGGTGCACCGACCACAATGCCCTCTGCTCCAGCTGCTTGCGATTGTTCAACAAAATATTCCCACGCTTTTTTACCACTCATAATTGCGTTTTTTATTACCGTAAATTCCGGATTGGACATCAACGCAAGAATGAAAATGCCGAGGTTATTTTTGTGAGCGTTTTGTACTGATTCGGTTATATTTCCGGGAAATGGTGAAACGGTGATTGCGTCGAAACCTTCAATTGCTGCGTGATGGAATGAAGCTTCGTTTGTCGAACCGATGTCACCTATCTTGTTGTCACTGATGGCGAGCATTCCTGATTGATGAATTGACTGTACAATCTGCTGTGTTTCTTTGCGTGACAAGTCATGAATAAAGTTTCGATTGATTTTGATAGCAGCTGCGTACGGAGCGACTGATTTTATAAGATTGATACACCATTGTGTCTTGTCTTGCATTTCTCCTGGGTCAAGACCTACACAGAGGATTGAGTTTTTTTTTTTAACTGCGCTGTGCCATTGTTCTGTGAATGTCATACTTTGAATTTCTCTGTTATTGCATTCCTGATTGTTTCGGACGGTTTGTACTTTTCCATCGCGGCAGCGATAAGCTGGTCTGCCGTGCTCATGGCATGAAATGGCAATCCAAATTGTGCAATTTTTTCTTTGACGTTTTCTGTTTTTCTGTCCGTTAGTGTCAATGCTGCATGTAATTTTATTCCTTCTTTTTT
>DATEAE010000040.1:0-3113 GCA_035288505.1 Candidatus Nanoarchaeia archaeon | reverse complement strand
CGCAGCTCAAGAAAAAGAAAATCATCAAGATTAAGTTCTTGTCAAGCGCGATCACGTGAAACAAAAAAGCTCTTGCTACGCAGCTTGAGAATAGGGTTCCTTGCCATGTTGTTCACAAGGTTGGTTTTGTGGTGATTGTTGAACGCGTTTCTATAGCGAATCATTTTAATAATCGGAACAAAGTGACTTTCAGTAAAGTGTTCGCTATTAGGAAATAACATTACACTTTTTCGTCATTAATCCGATTATTAATGTTATTTCCTATAGTTCGCGCTAACTTTGGAGTAGTACAATATCTTTTTAAGAGCGTGGCAGTTACTGTGACTTGTTCATATTATTCAAAAGAGGTGTTTTGGATGGAAAACAAAGAGGTAGTTTACATTGTTCTTGGAGTTGCCATTGTCGCACTGATACTTGCGCTTACGTTTGGACGAACGAGCGTTCCAACGGGAGCACAAACAGCAGAGGAAATACAAGCGTATATTGAACAGTACGGAATCGACGCATGTGTTGAGAAGTATGGAGACTCTTGCTTTCCTGAAGAAAACCCTATTGAATTTGCTGAAACGGTTCAGGAGCCGGTAGATTGGGAAGAATATTATGCTGATCCATTCTATGCGACAAGTGAGCAGCAAGATTACACTCTTGCAGAAACAGATCCTGCAGGCGGCAAAACAGGCGAATGTCTATGCACGAGTCTGGCAGTAGAACAGCGTGTGCTCAACAATTTTGCAAAACCAAAAAATAGCAATGTCCAGATGTACTATTCAAATATTGAAACGTATAATGATCATGAGAGACCATATCGTTTAGTTGGTTTTGTTGGGCAAGCTGTCGATTATATGAAAACTGATGCGCACGATGTTGTTTGGCTTAAGCCAGATGTTTTCGAGTTTGCAAAAGTCTTTAAAGCATCGATTTCACAGTCTTTAACACCAAAATCTTTAAGTCCAGGTCCTGCATATTACATAACGCTAAAAATACAGGCGCGGAAAATAGCAGAACAATGGAAACCAAATCAAAAAACTGAATGCGCTCCTGAAACAGTTGAGACTGATTGTAAAGATGCCTGCCATGGAAAGTTCGAGGCCAAACTCGTGAACATGCATGATGACCTGAATAATAATCTACTGTTTGTAGGAACAGAAGAAGTGATACGCCTCATACCCGACTGGTATTGGACGGCAAGTTGGATACCGACTGAAAAGAAAGAATTTAAAATCAAGATGCAGTGTGTTGAGCGCCAAAAGTAACCACCAGGACTTTTCTTTTTTTAATTACTTTTTGGTGACAAAAATAGAAAGATTTATAAATGAAATAGTACTTTCAAAGATCTATGAACGCAGTTTATTCAGCCATCGTGGCGGCAACACTTTACTCCTTGCTTTCAGGATGCGAGTCAAAAAACACATCTGCTCCTGTAGCTCCAGTACAGATTGCAAACCCCTCGCTTGACAGCATTATAAACGCAGCTGCCGCAAAAAATCCAGCGATACGTGAGCGTTTTGAGCGATTCTATGAGGCTTATAACGCTAAAGATTATGAAACCATGCGAAAATTGCGTGTTGATATTATCAGATCAGAACCTGAAACAAGAGCAGGACTTGCTGATTATTTTGAAAAAGTACCTTTAGATCATAAACCGTTAGCATTAGTGGTTGGAAGCAACGCCCCTGAGCTGCGAAGAATAAACAACGCGTATGGCTGTCAGACATATGAAATGACCCCCAGGGAATTTAGCATGTTCCTTTCAGAAGTGGTTGAATGCAAGAAAAGACCCCACAATAATGACGGAGTTGCAATTTATATGGGGTTTATGTCATTGCAAAAGACCATTGCAGATACTGAAACAGTGTGCCTTCCTTTAGAAAAGCAAAATGCATATGTTGCTGAAAAAGAGAAAGAGAGAAATAAAGAGCTTCGAAGATTGGCACTTGTTGCAATTGACCGCTATGGCGCTACGCTTGGACAGTCAGGCTCAAAAAAACAGAGTACAACCACAAACGACTTGAATTTCATGAGAGCCAGCAGACATATTGCGAACTCAATAACACCTGATGGCGAAATAACAAACCCTGTTTCTTTTTTTACAATTCCTGATGACGACTTTGGCAAATAATGCCATGTCAAGAACCACCGGTCACAATACTGATGGATTTCCGATGTTTGAAACAATCATTGCGGATTGAGGTTTATTCATGCTCAGTCCAATAACTTTCTTCACCACTTCTTTAGCCTCTTCATATCTTTCATGTGTTCCCACATCAATCCATGTTTCAACGGGAACGTATTCAAACCAAAGCCCTTTCTTGATGAGAAGCCGAATAGCGTCGACGATCTGATACTCTCCTCCTGCTCCGGGTGCTATTTCTTCGCATGCAGGAAATACTGCGTGAGGGAGCAAATAGACGCTTGTATTTGCAAGATTGCTTGGCGGCTCCGGGCTTTTTTCGATCACATCTTTTACGTATTTGCCATTGCGCAAAATCACCCCGTAAGACCTGCCATCATCCACAGTGTGCACGCTTAACGCCCCATCACTTTTGACGGAAAGCAATCGCGAGAGCTGCTCTGTCTCAAACAAACTGTCGGCCGCGATGCACAGGAACTTCTCGTCGCGAAAGAACCGTTCCGCGGCCAAGACTGCGTGCGCAGATCCTGTGATTTTTTCCTGTACCACGTATTCGATCCGCATGCCAAGCTGCCTGCCATCGCCAAAATAATCAATAATCTTGTCCTTAAGATAACCTACAACTATGACAGCCTCGATTACGTTCACACTCTTAAGCTGACGCAAAATAACTTCAAGCATCGGTGCTCCTTGCAGCGGAAGCATCGCTTTTGGAGTGGTAAGCGTGAGAGGCTTTAGTCTTGTTCCTTTTCCTGCTGCCAGAATAAGTGCTTTCATGAAATATTATTTGGTTTTTAGCATTAATAATCTGAGTGCCAAGAAATATGGGAAATATGGCAAACTGTGTTATCCCGAAATTATTTCCCTACGGTGAGTTTCATGGGGTTATGAAACTTACAAGAGGGAAACTATTGGAAACAATACGACTTAAGAACGAAGGCGTGACAACGTACCAAGCACGGAAAATAGCAGGAATTAGTAT
>DATEAE010000039.1:0-3783 GCA_035288505.1 Candidatus Nanoarchaeia archaeon | reverse complement strand
TTAATGGAAGATGTAAAAAAGTATGCACATCAAGTAAACTGGGTTTTATTGGGTCTGTTGTTTGTGGTTGCCGGCTTGTTAAAGCTATTTTCGGTAAAAGCAAGCGGTGTTGCAGGCATGCTTGAAAGTTTTGGGTTTCCCGCATCAGCTGTTCTTGCGTGGGTGCTTATCATTGCTGAAATAGCATCAGGTATCCTGATTTTAGCGCGATGGCAGCTGAAATATGTGACCTGGATTCCTGTTGTGATTCTTGTTGTTGCAACATTCACGGCGCACTGGGGCAACTGGGTCAACATGCTCGTGCACTTGGCACTGGCATCGAACTACGTTGTGCTTGGAGCAGAGTGAGTAATTGTTTGTTGAATTTCTTTTATTATTTTTTCTTTTGTTTCTATATTCAGGAAAGACAATCGTGTTTTTGTAGGTGAGTCAACTAAGCGATGGATTTCAACATCAAAACCCATCCGCTGAAGCTTGAACATGCATTTTAGCTGTCGTTCTGCGATTTTTTCATAGCCTAACTTACATGGAACAAAGACTATTTCACCATTTAAATGCCTCACACGCACAGCTGTCCAGTGTCCGGTCGAGAATTTAAATGTTATTGCCTGTTCTTCATTGTAAACAAGAGGGGTTGGTGCGAAAAAGATGACTAAGATGAGGACTTTGTACCTCATCCACGTTCTGATTTGCTGTGCAAGCACCAACGCATAGGTGAAAACGACTTTTGATTGGTGTTTGACGAGTCTGCATAGCGTCCCTTGGCGGGTTGCAAGCCCGCCAAAGAATCCCTCCACCATCCCACGAAAGCGCTTTCGCGCTTCGTTATCGTACTCCTGAAGTGCTAAACCGAGTGTTAGTCCACCATCAGCGCCTTTCCTCGGAACGAAGTTGGGCGTTACTTTCTTCTCTTTTGTTCGACGAATGTTTTCAATGGCCCAGTATGCACTATCTCCATGAATGCGTCCACCGGGGCGCAGTTCTGCCTGTGGTAGAAGATGATCCCGATACGGCGGACTGTCGTGAGCATCTCCATGCGTCGCATAGACACTCACAATGCTCAGTAAACCGAGTGCAGACAAGTACGCGATGATGACATGGAGCTTCCATGTCATGAGTTCAAGAACTTCTTTGCCTGCTGTGATATTAACATAATAAACAGTGAGCGTTAGCGGTGTGCTGTCGACGACATACTCGATTCTTCGTCGACGAGTCATTCGTCGGTTGAGCTTTTTTATTGCAACGTCGATAACATTCTCATCAAGCCTGCTCAGCCAACGAGAAAGATTTGTATGGTCGAGCTCTTTGTTCAGCAAGAGTTGAACAAAGGTTTCAAGCTCTCTGAATGTGAAATCGAACGCTATTGCGAGCGTGCATACACAATAGAGCTCTCGCAGAGTGAGATGTGGTGGTCGCCCGCGACCACGTGGTGGTTCAGCAATCTGAGGGATGATCTCGCATATTTCTTTGAACAGCAATAGAAAATCATTTATTCTGGCTTGCTCATACGCAGGCCAGTACCCTGCTCGTTTGCACTTGTTGGGGTATATGAGGGACATGGTGGACTAGCCTCCACCACCCCCTCATCCTAGTTCTTCGATTTTTATCCTAAAAATAAGCTCACTTATTTATTTTCGCACCAACCCCTCTCTTAGCAAAACATTAATATAGTTATAGAAAATCATTTGTTTTATGCAAAGAGTTGCAAAAGATTTACCTCTTTCTGAGTTGACTTTACGAAGGTATGAGAAACCCGATGTTTCCGGAAGGGATTTAGTGAAGCGTTTATGCTTAAGTGTTGGCTTATTGCAGCCAGGCGACAGCAGGGATGTTGTTGTTGACGTGTTCCTTGTAATGCTTGAAGCAAAGAAGGGCAAGGAAGAGCTGCATTCAGACGCCATACGCGACAGGGTTATTGAGATGAGGAAAAGGTATGGCTTAGCCCAGCTTGGAATAGCACACTCAAATGTTCGAAGGCAGCTGAAACGGCTGAAAGAGCTGTTTTTCATTGAGTCTAATGCAAATATGTATCGGGTAACTGAGTTTCTGCCTTTAAGTGAAGTATTTAATGAGAAGGGTGAAGGCTTTCTGTTGCAGTCAGTGTTGAGTCGGGTACGGGAGTATTTGAAGAAAGTGGATGAAGAGTTTCATTAGATTTTTCCGCAAATAATAAATAGGAATAATCTATCTTAAATTCTTATGGTCTACCCCGCACGAGAAGATTCTTTGTTGCTGCAAACATATGTGAAGAAATGGGCACATGGTTCTGTGCTTGATGTTGGAACGGGTTCGGGTATCCAGGCTGAGACTGCTGCTTCAAAAAAAAGCGTGAAGAAAGTCACTGCTGTGGATATCGATTCAGAAGCGGTTGCATACTGCGAAAGGCACCATGAAGCCAAAAAGATTACTTTTTTTGTATCTGACTTATTCTATTCTGTAGCAAAAATAAAATTTGACACCATCATATTTAATCCGCCATACTTGCCGGCTGATCCGCGAGAAGCAAAAGAAGATGCGATCATTTTGGCAGGAGGAAAGAATGGCTATGAATTGTTAGAACGCTTCTTGAAAGATGCTCCAGCATTTCTCAAAGATAAAGGACAAATGCTCATCATTTTTTCATCCTTGACAAACAAGGGAATTGTAGATAAGCTGATTGAGCAGAATGGTTTTGATTTTGAAGAGTTAGAAAGAAAAAAATGTTTTATGGAAACCATCTATTGTTATCGTATCCAATGGAATCAGACAATCTCGAGACTGCGGAAAAGTGTCTCAAATCTTTCTTATTTTAGTCATGGAAAAAGGGGCATGGTCTTTGTTGGAAAGTATAAAAGAAAGAAAGTTGCGGTCAAATTCAAGAAGAAAGACAGTAAAGCAGTAGGTAGAATCAAAAATGAAGCATTCTGGCTGAAGCGGCTGAACAAAGAAGGCATTGGACCAAAACTTATTGCTGCAGGAAATCGGCATATCATCTATTGGTTTGTTGAAGGTGAGTTTGTTCTTGACTTCATTGAAAAGAGCAGACCGCTGGCTGTGAAGAAGCTCCTGTTTGATGTGCTGCGGCAGTGCTTTGCACTTGACCAATTGGGAATTAATAAGGAAGAAATGCATCATCCCATGAAACATATTCTTGTAAAAGGCAACAATGCTGTGTTGATTGATTTTGAGCGCGTACACACAACCCGGAAGCCGAAAAATGTGACACAATTCGTGCAGTTTATCTGCTCAATTGCTCATCTGCTTAAAAAGAAAGGATTGTTGGTAAATGTTCTCCTGCTTAGAAGAGATGCTGCAGAATACAAGAAATATCCGGATCTTGCACATGTTGATCATATTATTGAGGTGATATTATGACTTTTCAGTCACATGTTTATTTGTTGTGCAAGCAAGTTCCTGCGGGGAAAGTAACAACCTATAAAGCGATTGGTGATGCGCTTGGTATTAAGGGATACCGTGCAGTAGGCAATGCGTTGAATAAAAATCCGTTTGGTTTCTTAGAATGTGGCAATATCCCCTGCCATCGCGTTGTTTGCTCTGATGGGCGTGTTGGTGGGTTTGCACATGGTGTTGAGAAGAAGATTGAGTTGTTGAAGAAAGAAGGGATTGTTGTACGAGATGGGAAAGTTGTTGATTTTGAGATCTTATTTCTGTTATCCACGAAGCGTCACGGCGAGTGACTTCTTTGTTGTTTCGCTTATTGGGAGACGTGCTATCTTTGTGATCGTTCTCTCGTAATCGTATGCAACTTGATGGAACGTTATCACATCTCTTCCCCTGTGGTAA
>DATEAE010000038.1:0-2039 GCA_035288505.1 Candidatus Nanoarchaeia archaeon | reverse complement strand
CAATTTCATGTAAGATTGCTGAGAAAATGAGTATGATAATTGCAAGTGCGTTTTCCAGAGAAAAAAGTGATTCCATATTGTTTTGAGAGTTCCACTTATGATATCATATACCCCTATGGGAAAGAAATGCGAAAACTGTGGTAAGGGCATCATGTACGGCCACAATGTGTCACATTCCAAACGAAGAACAAAAAGAACGTTTGATCCTAATCTGCATGCAGTACGGGTGAAGGTTGGTAGTGTTTACAAACGCATGAGACTTTGCACAAAATGTCTTCGAATGCACAAGCGTCTTTCGGAACTTAACGCGCAAAAAGCTGCGCAAGCAACTGCTTAGCCTCAGGATATCCGTTTACGAATTCTTTTTCCGTCATTGGTTTCCCTCCTTCTAATTGAATTCGTTTCCCCGGCAATAATTTTATAATCCTTGATTCATTATTCATAATTTTTATCCGGGTCCATGCTGTCGGCCAAGGGTAATATGCTCTAGTCATACGGTTTAATTTCTCAAATGATGGGGGATTATTACTGTCAAAATAGCCATCGAGTTTGGTTATGTGTTCACAGTATGTAGCATTTTTGTGATCCTGTTCCTTTGGAGTAATTTTATCTTTCACGAAACGGTCAATTATGCTTGGTAGAATTGCTGCTGATTGCTCAAACATTTTGACCTTAAGGCTCTCAAATGTATCGGTATCTGAAAGCGGCATTTCTTTTTGTGTGATAATTGGACCATGATCGAGTTCTTCATCCATTTTAATTATTGTAATACCGCTTATCTGATCGCCATTGAGAATCGCTGATTGAATAGGAGATGGCCCTCTGTATTTTGGTAAAAGAGAAGGATGAATATTTAGAGAGCCGTATTTGGGGATCCGAAGAACATTTTCTGCTACGAGATGGCCGTATGCAGCAACGACAAAGAGGTCGAGATGCAAATTCTGTAATTGTTCAATTGTTTCATTGCTAAATTGTTGGGAACTGATAACGAGTCCTTGCGGATTTGTTTTGAGAAAATGCGCTTTAATAGGCGTTGGAGCCAGTATTTTTTTTCTCCCTGTTGGCGCATCAGGGGTCGTTACGACTCCGACAAGATCAAAGTTTTTTTGTAAAACATCAAGAACAGGTACAACAAAATTCGGCGTTCCAAAGAAAACGATTTTTAGCTTCATAATCTCTCATGAATTGTAGCATATCTTTATAAGCTTGACTTTAAAAGCCTAGTAGGACAGACTGATAAATGACTATTTAATTTATATGGTACAGAATATATCAATTGCAGAGATTACGCACACGCCTGCTGTTTATCCATTTATACGTGAATTAAATCCTCCTCATATACCAAATCAAGCTTCCCGAATTGAAGCTACGGCGCAACTAACTGCAGAAGTCTATTGGAAAGACTTGCAGCGTGTCATCGATAAAGTTATGTTGTCAGTTAAGAAAAAATATCCAAGTGCAGCAGAGTATAACCTTGAACTTATAGGGGATCTTTTTTTTGCGCCATTTCGGCTAGATCTTTCGACACTTGAATCAACTGATCGACCTGATCAGAAGGAGCTTTCTGCGCGTATTCAGCATAATCTTGCACACAACATCTTTTATAGTTCGCTGGGAAAGGCAGAAAATGATTATGTTGAAAGAGTGTATGATTCTGTAGCGACATTTGAGAATATTATTAACGGTCGAAACGTACCCAACGCTGATAAAATTAAGCAATTTTGGAATGGTGTCAAAAGTCAAGTAGCAGTCATGCGTGTTTTGCATGATAACGGATATAGATTAACTTTGCCTGATTATACACAAGAACCTGATGAGAATGGTATGGTTCAGCAAGTATATGAGTGGGACGTGAGAAACGGTGTTGACCTGATTGCAGAGCGCGGTGGTCATGTTGCGCTTATTGATGCAAAGGGACAGAAGAATTTGCCGAAAGAGCAAACAGGAGGGGGCGTAATAGAAAGATCATCCGTTGATTTTGCTGTCAGAAGTCCTGATTTGTTGGTAAATGACGCTCAGTTCGCGATGCTGCCGGAAAG
>DATEAE010000037.1:0-8459 GCA_035288505.1 Candidatus Nanoarchaeia archaeon | reverse complement strand
ATCAATGCTACTGCTGCAAAAGAAAATCACGGAATGATTGTCGCATGTGATGGCACCAAAATAGTTGTACAGGCAAACGACGCACAGATAACACTGAAGAAAGTGCGGGACGACCAGCAGAAACCATTGTCCATCAGCGAGTGTGTGAGCAGATATAAAATGGGGAAGGGAAGTTATCTGACATGACAACAACAGAACGCATAATCAAGATAATTAAAGAATTGAAAGGTGGCGATATTCAGGAAGACAACTTAATAAGAAGTGGTTTTCTTGACTCATTTGACATGATAAAGCTGACTGATGCTATTGCACGCGAATTCAAAAAAAACATTGAGGGAAAAGACATTACCGAAGAAAATTTCAATTCAGTCCGAGCAATTGCAGCACTGGTTGAGAAATGAAAAAGATATTCTTAGCAACAAATGCACCAGTACACGACACAGACATATTTACGGCGTTTCAGAAAGCAGAGATAGTTGCAGGAGACACCATCTTTGTCCATTCACGACTGTATGTTTTTGGGCAATTAGCGGACGTAAAAACAAAAGAAGAGCTCGCAAATGCATTTGCTGATGCGCTTATAAAAAGCGTTGGCAACGGTACTATTATCATTCCAACATTTACATTTTTGTTTTGCACGACAGGAGTGTACGATTCAGAAAAAACAGCATCTGAAGCAGGGCTGCTTTCTGAAGTTTTCAGGAAAAGGCAGGATGTGGTTCGCTCAAGCCATCCAATATACTCCGTCGCAGTATGGGGGAAAGACAAAAATTATTTCCTTGAAGCAGACACAAAAACGTGTTTTGGAGATGACGGCATATTTGGTCGTGTTCATAAAAAAGGTGATGTGAAAATAGTTTTTATTGGCATTGGCGCCGACGGATTATCACAAATCCATTACGTTGAAGAATTGCTTAAAGTTCCATACAGATACATGAAAAAATTTTCAGGAAATGTCAATGGAAATACTACTGAAGTTGAATTTTATGTTCGTGATGTAGAGAATAAAGCTGAATTAGATATGAAAGGAAAATTTGTTTCATTCTGTGAAAAGAGAGAAATGTTAAAAACGGTGCCATTGGGCAACAATTTCATATCATCAGTTCGTGAAAGTATCATGCATAAACATATTGTGGAAGCGATGAGCAAGAATCCTTGTGTTTTTCTCAAGAACGACTATAAAAGCTTTCACACCAAAGAAATCTAAATGTTTATAAGTATTTACCGAGAATAACCTTGAATGGAAAACAAAGAGACTGTTCAGCTCGCATTGACCTGGTCTGAACAAAAAGTATTCGACGGGAAGAGCTTTGACGACAAACTTACACTTGATGGGATTCCTCTCGGCTGGTTTTATAAGAAATTCTTTTTGCCGAATGTTATACCTCAGTACGTCAACCCAACAAAATTTATTTGCATGAAGAAAAAGATGAACCTGTTTTATCGGACGTATTTTTCATTGAACGCACGCCTTCTCCCTCTTCTGCTTCTCTTCAAAGAGCGAAGAAAAATGAAAGTGTGTCACCCCGTTCAATCTGATGACAATTCTAAAGTTCTTTTCTTAAGCTATAGCAATCACGTTATGCCAGACGGGAAAATATTTAGACTACAAAATATTATTGATGACATTGAAAAAGACAAGCAAATTATTCCTCTTGTTCTTTTTGCAGAGCCATTATCATCATCAATATCTGTGAAAAACACCGTGTATCAGTACTGTTCAGATGTGTTAGTGAATACAGCGCGTGCCGAATCAAAAGCATTGAAGCATTGTCTCGAGCAGCTTCCTCAAAAAGAATTGAGCGATGCGTTCAGCATAGGAGGCACATCAGTTTTCAAAGAGTATGCCGCTGCGTACAGGATGTACTTTTCACGCCAGTTTTTATTTGTTCTCTGTCTGACCTACCAATTATGCAAAAGTATCCTCGATAAAGAAAAAATACGTGCGATTGTTCTTACTTCTCCGAATAGCATCATGGAAAGATGTCTCATTGCAGCTGCATCGAAGAAAAAAATTCCGGTGATTGTCATCCAGCATGGCATTGGAATGGGCAGGCTTGTTGATAAAAGAATACCTGTTCATTTTGCCGTTTTCGGAGATTTCCATGCACAACAGCTGCTCAAAAACGGTGCATTGGCAGAACAGGTCCACAAAGTTGGCCCAGTCATATTTGATGACATTATTAACCATCAGGCAAAACAAGAAAAAGTAATTCTGATTGCGACTGCTCCAATCGTTGAAGACAATGAGTGTTCGAAGACGCAGTACTTCACGAGGGTCGAAACAATTCTGAAGCAGATAAGTTCAATAGCAGATGTGACAATCGTAGTGAAATTACATCCACGTGAAAGATACTGGAAAGAATATGCAAAAATAATTTCTCGGCATCACCTATCGAATGTAGCTCTTCGTGATCAGCGTACACCACGAGAGGAATTTTACAGACTCATGGGCATATGCAGCTCTTTTGTCCATTTTGGAACGACCGCTGCGCTTGAGGTAATGATACTCAACAAACCAGTGGTAACGATAAACCTGCGGGATTCTGAGGTCAATAGCCCGTTATCATGGCTCGAGGATGCAAGTATTTTTCTGAACTATAATGAAGATATAAAAAGTGCGGTCGAACGCTCACTCAAAAATGAACAAAGCTTGCAGCTGAAAAGGAAGAAATATATCCAGCAATTTTGCGGAAAGGTTGACGGAAAGTCACACTTACGTGTTGCACAGCTTATTTATTCTCTGACATGTCAGAAATGAGCATTCGCAAGCTTCGGACTTCAGTCCGAGGATAAGATAGCTCATTTCTGAGCATGCTCAATAACATACTATGGGCTTTAGCCCATATGTTATTGACAGACCATAAGTCTTAAATAGAAAATAAGGTGGTTGTGTTTAATGAAAGATGATAACACCGTAGATATGATTAAACTCATGCGCCAGCTTTTTCCCATCTGCAGAAGCATCACGGGAAATGGTGTGCGCGAGACATTTAAAATTCTTAGAGAGGTCGTTCCGTTACAAGTCATAGAAGTTCCAACCGGAACACAGGCTTTTGATTGGACAGTCCCAAAAGAGTGGAATATCAAAGATGCGTATATCAAAAATTCAAAGGGAGAAAAGATTGTTGACTTTAAAAAATCAAATCTGCATGTGGTGAGTTACAGCACACCTGTCAACGAAAAGATTAGTTTGAGTGAGCTAAAACAGAAGTTATGTACTTATCCTGAACTTCCCGATGCGATTCCGTATATGACTTCATATTATAAAGAGAACTGGGGTTTCTGCATTTCTCATCGCCAATACGAACAACTGAAAGAGGACACCTACGAAGTTTTTATTGATTCCTCTCTCGAAGATGGTCACCTAACATACGGAGAATACATTATTCCCGGAAAAACAAAAGATGAAGTCCTCGTTACATGTTACATTTGTCATCCCTCAATGTGCAATGACAGCTTGAGCGGAGTCGTTGTCGTTGCAAAGCTTGCACACACACTAATGAAAAAGTTCAGTGATAAGCCACGATATACGTATCGCTTTTTATTCGTACCAGAAACGATTGGCGCAATAACATGGTTGAGCAAAAATAAAGAGAATGTTCAGCACATATCACATGGTATTGTTGTAACCTGCATTGGCGATAAGCAGCAGCTGACGTACAAACGGTCACGACGCGGAAACGCAGCGATTGACAAAATAATGGAGAAAGTACTCAAAGACGAAAACGTGCCGCACGCAGTGGTTGATTTTTTTCCTAACGGGAGCGATGAGCGCCAGTTTTGCTCTCCTGGGTTTAACTTACCAGTTGGCTCATTAATGAGAACAGCGTATGGAAAATATCTAGAATACCATTCATCCGCGGACGACTTTTCTATCATCTCAGAAAAATCGCTGGAGGGAGCTGTTGATGTGCTCCTAAAAACCGTTGAAGCCATAGAAATAAACAGAATATACGTAAATTGCAATCCCTATTGCGAGCCAAATCTTGGAAAAAGGAATTTGTATCCCACTATGGGCGCAGGAAAGAAGAAGTCAACGCAATTAGAGGCGATAAAATGGACACTGAATTTTTCTGACGGTCAGCATGATGTTGTTGACATTGCCATCCGTTCCGGACTCTCAATTTTTGATATCGCTGCAGTCATACCATTATTAGTAGATGCAGGATTGTTGCGAGTAGCTTAAATCATTTCTGAAATTTTTTTTGCAACGATGTTAACTGCATCAGTACCGTCTGTTTTTACACGGAGCAGATAATAGGGCAGTTTGCTATACGCTTCAAGCTGCTGCGTAATGTGACGACGCAAAAATTCAGGGCGGCGTTTTGCTATAGTGGCAACATCATTTGTCAACAGAATGTGCGTCGGCTGTGGCATGAGGTGAAAAAGAACTGTACATATTTTTTTGTTCAGGTTCGGCGATGCAAAAATATCAATGAATGAACGGTCCATGAGTACAACATCATAGAAAATGCGCTTGAGATACAACCTTATTGTGCGAAGAAAATACTCTGCGTAATAAACAAAAGGGGCAGCAGCGTTGAGAAGAGACGAATGAAAGATACGCATTTCCCGTACTTGTATCCCAGTCACTGCTTTTTTTTCTATGCTGTCCGGTTTAAATATTTTGAGCAGTGCGTTGATAGGAAGCATCTGAAAACGAATTCGTCCACTATATACGGTTGCGACGTGCAGGTTTTCTTTTTCCAGTTTCTCCGCAAGCATTCGCACCATGGTCGATTTGCCCACTCCATTGCAGCCGACAAGTGCTATCACCGGAGCTGGTTTAATGATACGATAGAGACGACGAAGTATTTTATTTGGCTTGCCCCTGAAAGACAGAGCGAGCTTTTGCTGCATCGTGAATTGTATTGGGATTTGCGATAAAAGCTTTTGTTGTAAGACTAAAGAAACAATGGTATCACTGTTTTTAAATGCATGACGACAGAGCACACGAAGCTTGTCAGCCGACAGTTTTTTGGAGCACAGCTCGCCATACGCCTTTTCATATTTCTGTGGGTTTGGACGTGACGCATATTTGTACAGCAGAATAAACAACTGTTCCTCAGAGGAAAGAATTGAACGCTCAGGTGAGCATGAAGACGATGGCTCAAATAACTTTCCGAGCTTTCCAAGACCACCACCAAAGCCCCCACGATAGCCACCCACGTGTGCTCCGATGGACAGAAGCTCGTTATTCAGAAAAGCTTTATACATCCTGCTTTGCGGTGGCCAAAATCCCTTGCGTTTGAAAGAATAACGGTAAAGTATTTTTTCGAATTTTTTACTATCATTTTTTGCGATGATGATATCGATATCACCGCTTTCTTTCCAGCGATTATCGATAAAACGATATTTAACATCAGATGCTGAGCATTCGGCAGCTATTGAGAAGACAAATGCAATATTGAGGTTATTCATCAATGCTTTTTTTGGAGAAATGTTTATAAACGTTCCGCGCGCGGCAGCAGTATGCTCGCATCACTTCTTCGAAAAGCAAGAAAGTTCTTTGCAGGTGAATCGCCTGCGCACCGTCATCGCGTGATAAGAGAGTCGATGATTGGCGTGTATCATATTATTATTTTAGGTTTATTTTATTATGGCATTCTCACGCCACTGAGCTTCGCATTACGGACATTCCACGGTCCTTTCCTTGAAAAAAATGGAACGTGGAAAAAGAGGAATTGAAATGCATATTCTTGGGATATCGTGCTACTATCATGATGCTGCTGCCTGCATCATCAAAGATGGAAAAATAATTGCTGCAGCAGAAGAAGAACGATTTACAAGGAAGAAGCACGACAGCAATTTTCCTGTTCATGCCATTCGGTACTGTCTGCGTGAAGCAGGAATCAGCGCACAACAGCTGGATTACATCAGCTATTATGAAAAGCCTGTCCTGAAATTTCAGCGCATGCTTAATCAGCATCTTCAGATGGCGCCGCGCTCTTTTCGCATATTTAAAGATTCGTTGGTTTCATGGACGCAGAAGATGAACGTCGAGAAAAAAATAAGGGAAGAGCTGAACTATACGGGTGACATCTCATTCATGGAGCACCACCAGTCGCATGCAGCAAGCACTTTCTTGCCATCGCCATTTGAAGAGGCAGCGATTGTAACGGTTGATGGAGTTGGCGAATGGGCAACAACCACCATTGGCATTGGAAAAGGAAGTACTGTAAAAATTATCAAAGAAATACATTTTCCTCATTCGCTTGGTCTGCTGTACAGCACAATGACAGCGTATCTCGGCTTCACGGTCAATAATTCAGAATATAAAGTGATGGGGCTTTCGCCTTATGGCAATCCAAAACCATACGCGAAGCGTTTTGAAAAAATAATTTCCCAACAAGATGATGGCAGCTTTTCTCTTGATATGAGCTACTTCGACTTTCATTACAAGCCATGGATGCCGAGCAGGAAATTATGTCGATTATTTGGTGGCAAGCCGCGAAAATCTGAAGAGCAGGTGACGCAACGACATAAAGACATTGCTGCTGCGCTTCAACAGAGAACAGAAGATATTCTGATAAACATCATAAAGCATGCGCAGAAAGAGACAGGAATGCACAATCTCTGCCTTGCAGGCGGCGTTGCACTCAACAGTGTCGCAAACGGTAAAATACTGAAAAAGACTGGATTTAAAGAAGTGTGGATACAGCCTGCTGCCGGCGATTCTGGGAATGCCATCGGCGCTGCATTGCAGCTCTATCACAAATTAGGCAATGCACAACGAACTCATCAGGAAACTGCTTATCTTGGACCAGCATTTGATGATGCACAGGTTAAAGATTTTTTAGATTCGCACTTTGTCAAATACACTCTATGCAAGACGAAAAGCGAGCTCATTAAGAAAATTGCGCGTTTGATTTATGAAAACAATGTTATTGGATGGTTTCAGGGCAGGATGGAATGGGGACCGAGAGCTTTGGGCGCGCGAAGCATTCTGTCCAACCCGTGCAATCCGAAAATGCAGGATATTCTGAACTTGAAGGTGAAGCATCGTGAAAAATTTCGGCCGTTCGCGCCGGTAGTGTGCGTCGATGATGCGATGACCTATTTTGAATGTGACGAGCCTATACCGCTGCCGACTGATTTCATGCTGATGGTGTACCCTATACGAAAAGAGTGGCGAGCGAAAATTCCGGCGGTGACGCACGTCGATGGCTCTGGCAGGCTGCAGACGGTGCGCAGAGAGCAGAATCCGTTATACTATGAACTTATCAAAGAATTTGGGCGATTATCTGGCATACCTATTTTGATTAATACATCGTTTAACATTCGCGGAGAGCCAATCGTTTGTTCTCCAAAAGACGCATACTGGTGCATGATGGGAACAGGCATTGATTATTTAGTGATGGGTAAGTATGTCATTAAGCGCGCAGACAACCCGGAAGATATGTGGGATAGTGAAGCGGTGGCAGGGGATTAGTAGGTAAAAATTAACTATGTTTATTTTTTATTGCTGACTAATTGTAGACAGTCTCAACTTCGATTTGTTTGCAAATGTGAGATTATTGGTGGTCATTGGAGCAGAAGGAAGGCGAAAAAATACGTAAAAAACGTTTTATTTTTTCCTTCCTTTCGTAGCGGCGATGCCAATAGTAACAGCTTTTGACGAGCAAAGCGCATGTTGCGTGAAAATTATCTGATGTTCCCTAAGAGGATTAGACCATCCCATTTTCTTCCAAACATTTCCACGCCGCCTTTGCCATCAGTCTATTGGCGAGCGCATTGGGATGTGCATCGTGCTCTAAAACGAGTTCATTCGGGTCGTAGTGACCAGTCATGGCGCGCGCATCAAATGTATTAATGTTATGTTCAGCACAATACTCTTTTACTTTGTCCATTAAAAACCAGTTATGCAAAACAGTGGGATTGATGTTTGGCCAGACAAACATGGTGAGTGAAATATGATGTTGAGCGCAGGTTGCACGCATGTCATCGAGATAGGCTTTATTTAATTCCCAAAGCTGTTCCCTTGTTTTGTCGCGGACAACAAATGGAGAACGCACTCCTGCAAATCGTCGTGGCTTGAGCTTTGAAACGTAATAGAGAAGATGACTCCATGTCTTAAGCCGCTGATAAAAGAGAAGCTCTTTTTTACCTGCAATTACTTTTTCTTCGTTCAACGGAATTCGCTTGAAATCAAGCAACTGAACAATTGCAGCTTTTGGCTTGTATTTGGCAAGAGAGGAGAGCATTGCTGCTTTTTGAAACGGACCGTAGCCACCAATTCCGGCATTAATGACTGCGTATTTGTTGCCGAGAAAACGCTCAAGGTGACCTGCAAACGTTTCGTTATCAGGATAGAATGCACCTTCTGCAAAAGAGCATCCAATCGTCAGTATGAGAGGACGTTTTTCCCGCCGGATATCACTTCTTATACCCTCCGAGTAGGTTTGCATGACTGCAGTATTCTGCCAACCCTCACGTTCAACAAAATAAGCTTCTTT
>DATEAE010000036.1:0-3584 GCA_035288505.1 Candidatus Nanoarchaeia archaeon | reverse complement strand
CACTTTCTGATTTTTGTGTAGTGTTGCCATCACTAACTCGTATCGAGGGTTGCCAAACTCTTTCCATTGCTTTGCGAGATAGCTGAGCGATGAAAAGCCACTGGACAAGCCACTGGACAGCTTAAATTTCCGAAAACAAGCTCAAAAAGCCACTGGACATTTTTTCGGGCGTGCGCGTGAGATATATAAAGGGAATTACCTCTTCTACATAAATAGGCTGGGGCACAGCCGAATCAACGCTTGTGGAGATGGAGCAGCAGTTCCGTCGATGAAGTGTCAGAAATCAGCAGATTTCTGAGCATGCTCAAAAACAGATTGTTTTTGACACAAGAGGCTCCCCTCATTTGAGGGAGAGTATGTCACTAACTTGCTGAAACAATGTGAAACATCGACAGTATTTTAAAGCATAGGCTTAAATTTTGATCATGCGCATACGATTGACACGTTCGTTGGAATTCGTCCGAAGTTCTTTGTTTCGAGAAGAACTAGAAAAAATGGTTTTTTGGTATAAAAGCCTCCACTATCAAGACAAAAAAAATGCTCAAGAATTCTTGCGGAACTCTTATGATTTGATGTGTAATCAGCCAGGATATTTTATCGTTGGTGCAACGGGGAACACTATGAGAAAAGAGGCATACGAGCATGTTGGTTTGGTTGTTGTGACAAACAACGCATGGGAAGATATGACTGAATTTGGACACACGGGTGTCATTGAAGAATGTCAAGACGGAATTCTTTTGACGTTGAACACCAAAAAAGGAAAGCCTATTCACGTCGCTGTCAAGCAGAACATGGAAGATGAAAGTGAGTGGCGTGAGCAAGCTAAAAAGCCGATTGTTATCTATCGATGCGGCAATTATGCGCGCCAACCTTTATAAACCAATTCTTTTATCCGCCAACACATGGACAAAACGGCACAATACCACGTCAAAGACATTTCATTAGCTGAACAAGGAATGAAAAACATTGCCTGGGCAGAGCAGCAGATGGGCGCATTGATGAAAGTAAAAGAACGATTAACAAAACAAAAGCCGTTCAAAAATCTCAAAATCGGAATTGCGTTGCATCCGACAAAAGAGACTGCTGTTTTAGTTAAAACATTACAAGCAGGTGGAGCAGATGTTGCATTATGCGCATGTAATCCATTATCAACACAAGACGATGTTGCGGCTGCGTTGGCAAGTGAAGGCGTCAAAATCTTCGCGTGGAAAGGACAAAACAACGACGAGTATTACGCAAATTTACAAAAAGTTGTTGAATTCAAACCGCAGATAACAATTGATGACGGTTGCGATTTAGTTACGGTGATTCATCAGAAGCATCCTGAACTGATAAAAACGATTATTGGCGGATGTGAGGAAACAACTACTGGTGTGATTCGGTTACGAGCGATGGAACGTGACAACGCATTGAAGTATCCGGTTGTTGCGGTTAACGATTCTGAAACAAAACATTTAATGGACAATATTAAAGGCACGGGACAATCAACGATTGACGGTATTTTGAGAGCAACAAATGTTCTTCTTGCCGGGAAAAATTTTGTGGTTTGTGGCTATGGCAATTGTGGCAAAGGCGTTGCACAAAAAGCAAAAGGAATGGACGCGCATGTCATTGTTACTGAAGTTGAGCCGTTCAAAGCGCTTCAGGCAGCGATGGACGGCTTTCGTGTCATGCCCCTTAAAGAAGCCGCAGCACTTGGAGATATTTTTGTCACGATCACGGGCAATAAAAATATTATCGATGTAGAACACATGAAGCTGATGAAAAAAGGAGCGATTCTTGCGAATTCAGGACATTTTGATGCAGAGATAAACATCAATGGCTTGAAGAAAATTGCAAAAATAAGAAATATACGTCCATTCATGGATGAGTTTACATTTGATGAAAAAATGATTTACATTCTTGGTTCTGGACGTTTAATTAATCTCGCAGCGGCGGAGGGACATCCATCTGCCATCATGTCCATGTCATTCTGTAATCAGGTATTTGCATGCGAATTTTTGGTAAAAAACAAAAACAAATTACAGCCGAAAGTCTATGTTCTGCCCGCAGAAAAAGATCATGAGATTGCTCAACTCCAACTGCAGACAATGGGCATACGGATTGACACATTGACAAAAGAACAAGAAGAATATCTGAAGTCGTGGAAAGAAGGGACTTAGGTAATTCAACAATCTCTTTATCTCCTAAAATGTGGTTTACCTTGTCGCGGTCTAAACCCTCTCGATCGTCCTTGATGTCTTGGCGGCTGCCGAGCAGCAGAACCAGTAGCATTCTGCGCATGATGTGAATGAAGTGCATGAGACATGACTTCAATCTTCAGTCGTATCAATCGCTCAATGTCACGAAGAAAGTCCCGTTCGTCCGCTGCGCAAAAAGAATATGCTGTTCCATCTGCTCCTGCACGCGCTGTTCGGCCAATTCGATGAACATAACTTTCAGGCTCGTTCGGAAGTTCAAAATTAATAACATGAGAAATATCATCAATATCAATACCGCGCGCAGCAATGTCTGTCGCAACTAACACTTTTGTTCTGCCTGATTTAAAATTATGAAGCGCTTGTGTTCGAGCACCTTGCGACTTGTTGCCATGAATTGCATCAGCTTTGACATTGTGAGTGCTGAGATAGGATGCGACTTTATTTGCGCGATGCTTCGTTCGGGTAAAAATTAAGACGCGTGTCAGATGTTTTTGTAAAAGTAAATCTAATAACAATTTTTCTTTCGCGTCCGAATCAACAAAAAAAACACATTGTTTGACACGTTCAACAGTGGTCGCTTGTGGCGTAACTTCAACACGAACAGGATTTCTTAACAGTTGATGAGCGAGCTGACTCACCTGTGGCGACATCGTTGCAGAAAAAAAGAAAGATTGTCGCTTGTGCGGTAATTTTGCGATGATTTTTCTAATATCGTGAATGAATCCCATATCAAGCATTCTGTCTGCTTCATCCAAAACAAAGAACTCAACGTTGTTTAAACTTACTTTGCCTTGGTTCATTAAATCAAGCAACCGTCCAGGCGTCGCAACAACAATATCAACGCCTCGGTGTACTGCATTGACTTGCGACCCTTGACCAACGCCGCCAAAAATCACTGTATGTTTAAATTTAAGAAAGCGACCGTACGCAGCAAAACTCTCGCCAATCTGCGCAGCAAGCTCCCGCGTCGGCGCAAGCACCAGTGTACGTAATACTCGAGGATATCGTTCAGTCATCCGTTGAAGAATGGGAAGCACAAACGCAGCCGTTTTACCTGTTCCTGTCTGAGCTATGCCTATCAAATCTCTGCCTGCTAAAAGGTCAGGAATGGACTTCAACTGAATGGGCGTCGGCGTCGTATATCCTTGCTGAGCAAGCGCCTTTTGAAGCGGTTCGATGAGATTAAGTTGTTGGAATGACATTATCGTAATTAAGCGGTAAAAAACGCTGGTGTTCTTTAAAGTATTGGTTGTTCGGTAAGTAATAAGTCGTTAGTCGAATAAGAGTAAAAATATTATTCTCCGTGGCGCGACGGAGCTTTCCCGCAGGAAAGCGGAGTAGGATTTTCCGCAGAAAATCCGTCGCTGCCATGGAGGAGAATAA
>DATEAE010000035.1:0-9395 GCA_035288505.1 Candidatus Nanoarchaeia archaeon | reverse complement strand
TTCTTTGAGTTCTCTTACTGGAATACTAATCTTTGACGACACTTTCTGCCATGCTTTTTCAACGTCTGAAACTTCATCGATATTCAGCCACGCTGCGTACGGAAGAAACTTGTGCATGATATCCTGATTAAGCTTTATTCCCGTTTTCTTGCGGAGATGCTGGACAACTGTTGGAAATGTTGTTTCATAACTTGTTGTTTCTCCCTGTGTAAACCATGGCACACGCTCGTGACCCTGTCCCATGTCCAGCACTTTAATTTTTAGTTCTTTGATTCCTGACGCGGTGCGCTCATACTGCATGTACACCTGATTGCTGAGTTCAAGACCCGCAGAAAAAAATTCGATGCTCGGTCCAAGATTCCCGCCGCCTGCCCATGCGTCTTCGTGAATGGTGATATTGTCATTTGAAAGGCCAATTCCCTTATTGAACCATGTCAGATGGTCTTTGAGGTAACGATTGACGTCGTAATCCTTTGGAGAAACAAATGTGTGCTGGCCCATCATCACAAAACCAACGTAATGCGCACCAGTAATGCCAACGTTATCAATATCATTGAAACGTACACAGAATTGCGGGATGACTAAGGGGTTTGCAGGTGGAGGAATTTCTCCACTAACTACAAAAGGTTGGAATGCCGCGATGCTTGCGATGGTGAAATCTGTTGTCGGGTTCCATCGTGCGACGACAGGATAACGTTTAATCGGTGTATATCCAAGCGACTTGTGGATTTTTGCGAACTGCTGCCATGTCTCGATGTAATCCAGTTTTTTCTTTGCAGGGCTGTTGTTGACAAAACGGAAGCCTCCAGAACAGGCACTATCACCACACGTCGATTGTTTGCCAATGCTCCAGTAAAAATTTTTACAGGTGATGCATTGACCACGTTTAAAACCGAGTTCTTGTAAGGCTTTGACCGGATAATGTTTTTCAGGATTTTGTTGTGCATCTTTCTTGAAATTGAGCTTGAGCTGCTTGTCGTCCATTCTGTATTGAATTTTAAGGAGGTTTAAAAATATAATGCAAGAGTCTTTCTATTTCAGATGCTTCAGAAACTCGTCTCTTGTCAATCCAGCTTGCTTTAAAATACTAAGAATAGTTCCCTTATTAAGGTCTCGATGGAGTGGGACAACTGGTTTTCTTTTCTCACCATTCCTTTCGCCTAACATGATTACATGACTCCCTTTTTGATCAAGAAAAGTGAAACCAAACTTTCCAAGAATTTTTACCATCTCTTTTCCAGACAGAACTGGAAGCTTCATGCAGTAACCTGTGTAATAATTGGCGCCTGATTTTTGAATACAGAGAGTTCTGAAGGTTCAGCATGTTCTAACCATAATTCAAATGCTTCTTTTAAGTTACTCAGCGCCTCTTCAACGGTTTCTCCCTGGCTTGCAATTTCTATTTCCAAACCACGGGCTACAAACATATCCTCATCCTTTGAAACTACCGCTGATAAATGATAAACCATGAAATAAGTGTAATCAGACTTATTTAAATAATTACTTACTTTTTTCGTGCCACTGAACTGAAATTTTTGACCGAATACTATATAAATATGGGGACTGCGTGGGTATAAGAGGTGGGTATTATGACTATTGTTGGCGTCCATTTAACGAAAATGACTGCAGCGCGCAATGTCAAAAGCGCAGCGGAAAAAGTTGGTATAAACAATAACATTTCTGTCAAGGATGTAGCTTCTCACGACTTCAGTTTGGGAAAATCTACACAGCAGGGTTTGAAGTTCTCGTTTACATTCAATTGTACGTACACACCAGACTTGGGTACTATCGATTTGGAAGGGGATGTGCTTTTTCTTGGAGATGAGACAGAAACTGCACGCGTCCAAAAAGAATGGAGCGATTCAAAGAAGCTTCCAGCTGATTTTGCAGAGCCTATTTTGAATGCCGCTTTAATGCGATGCAATATTCAAGCGATTAAGCTAAGCACAGATATGGGGTTACCCAGTCCGGTGCCGTTGCCGCGCATCGAAAAGAAAGTAATGAAGACAGAACCGCCGAAGGCTAAGGCGAAGTAAATTCATTACTTTTTTGTGATTAATTTTTGAGAAAAATCATCTAAAGATATTTATAAGGGTAAGAAGCAGAGGCAACTATGGCTGAATCCAAAGAATTGAAGCTTAGAGTAACCGAAGCAGTGCAGGATGACGTCAGCAAAGGCATTGTTCGTATCGACAGCCAGATGATGAAGCAGATTGAAGTTTCTCCCGGTGACATTGTTGAAATTGAAGGCAAACGCAAAACAGTTGCGATTGCAGACCGGAGCTATCCGGGAGATTTAGGACTGAACATTGTCCGCATGGATGGAATCACAAGACGCAATGGAAAAGCGAGCATCGGCGAAGTTGTGACCATTACAAAAGCTGATGTCAAGGAAGCAAAAAAAGTTGTCATTGCACCCGCACGCAAAGGGATTGTGGTCAAAGCAAACCCCATGTTGTTCAAGCAGGGCTTGTTGGGCAGAGTAGCTATCAAAGGCGATATTGTTTCTTTAGGGGGAACGCGCAGCAGACGCACTGCGATGAGCGGTAACCCTTTTTTTGAAGATATGTTTAATGTTGTTGATGAACTCAGTGTTGGTTTTGGTTTTGCAAGCGATTTAAAATTTGTTGTCGTGCAAACGACTCCACAGAAAGTGCCCATCATCATCACCGAAGCTACGGAAGTCGAGCTGAATCCTGAAGCAGTAGAAATTAAAGACGAAGCAACCATTGAAGTCAGCTATGAAGACATTGGCGGTTTAAGAGAAGAAATAAAGAAGATACGGGAAATGGTTGAGCTGCCATTGAAACATCCGGAAATTTTTGAACGATTGGGAATCGAAGCGCCAAAAGGAGTATTGTTGCACGGACCACCGGGAACAGGAAAGACGTTGCTTGCAAAAGCTGTTGCATCTGAAACGAATAGCACGTTTATTTTGATTAATGGGCCGGAAATTATGTCAAAATATTATGGTCAATCACTTCCTGCCGATGAGAAAATACTGGTGTACGATGATGGTTTACTAAAGCGCATACCAATTGGTGATGTTGTCGAGCAGAAAAAAGTTACGCAAGTTCCATGTTTTGACAAGAATGGCAAAATAGTTTTAGGAAAAATTAATGGATACATCAAGCACAAGATGCAGGGAAAACTTTTGAAAGTAAAAACACGTTCGGGACGAACTATACGTGTTACGGATTATCATTCACTGTTTACACGAGGAAAAAATGGCATCGAGGCTGTGAAAACTTCAAGCCTGAAAGCGAACGAATCCACTATTGCAGTACCTAAAGAGAAGATACCCGACGTTGAACACCCCGTTGTCCAAAACTTATTGAACAGCGACATTACCTGGGATAAAGTTATTGAAATTACTGAAGAGCAAGCCCCAGAATTCGTGTATGATATATCTGTTGAGCCGTGCCAGAATTTTATTGCAGGAGTTGGCGGCATATTTGCTCATAATTCGGAAGAAAACCTTCGCAAGAAATTCGAAGACGCACAAAAGAATGCGCCAAGCATCATATTTATTGACGAGATTGATGCGATTGCGTCGAAACGCGAAGAGACACGCGGAGAAGTGGAACGCAGAGTAGTTGCACAGTTGTTGAGTTTGATGGACGGACTGCAAAGTCGTGGAAAAGTAATTGTTCTGGGTGCAACAAATCGGCCGAATGCGCTTGATCCTGCGTTGCGAAGACCGGGACGATTTGATAGAGAAATTGAGATTGACGTACCAAGCAAAGAAGGACGTCTTGATATTTTGAAAATTCATACAAGAAATATGCCGCTTGCGTCTGATGAAATATATCCGGATATTTTGGAAAAACATCTCCTGAGAAAAATTAGTGAAGCGGATAAAAAATACAGAAAAGAGTTAGTTGAACTTAAATCACAGCTTGATGATTTAAAAGAAAAAGTAAAAAAGTCAGATGAGAATGTTGTACAGAAAATCCTTAATAAAATAAAAGGGGGAGAGTCCGAATTATTGACTACGGAACAGAAAATAGAGAAGCTCACTAGTATCCACCATACGATTGAAAAAGAAAAAAAGGTTTTTGCTGCTTTGTTAAAGAAGTTGAAAAAAATATACGATTCGAAAGAAGCTTTTGATCAGGCAGATCCCAGACAATTAATTTTGAACAATTTTAATGATAAAGAGAAAGAAGGATTAGAAAAGCTGTTGGTGGAAAAACTCTTGGATCTCAATATTTTGGATAAGGAGCTCAGGGATGCATGTGAACAGGAAGGTATTGCCAGAGATTTAGATAGAATAGCTTCAATAACTCATGGATTTGTTGGTGCAGATCTTTCTTCCCTGACGAAAGAAGCTGCAATGGTCGTTTTACGACGAGTTCTTCCTGATTTGAAGTTAGATGAGGATGAGCCAATCTCAAAAGAAATACTGGAAGAATTAAAAGTAAGCTTAAAAGATTTTAGAGAATCGATGAAAATAGTTCGTCCCAGCGCAATGCGCGAAGTGCTCATTGAAACGCCCAACGTCAAATGGGAAGATATTGGCGGTTTGGATGATGTCAAGCGTGAATTAATTGAGGCGGTTGAATGGCCTATCAAGCATCCTAAAGCGTTCCTGCGCTTAGGCATACGACCACCGCGTGGCATTCTTATGTACGGACCACCGGGAACGGGTAAAACACTATTAGCAAAGGCGGTCGCACAGGAAAGTGAAGCAAATTTCATTCTTGTTAATGGTCCAAGCCTGTTGAGCAAATGGGTAGGGGATAGTGAGAAGGCAGTCCGCGAAGTGTTCAGAAAAGCTCGTCAGACTGCGCCCACAATCATATTTTTTGATGAGATTGATAGCATTGCGCCAAAGAGAGGCATCGGTGACAATCATGTGACAGAACGAGTTGTCAATCAGATACTCACTGAGATGGATGGATTGCAGGAGCTGCAGGATGTAGTGGTGATTGCAGCAACGAACAGGCCGGACATTTTGGATACTGCACTGTTAAGGCCGGGACGATTTGATAGGATTATTCTTGCGCCGGTGCCTGACGAAGTGACACGGGAAATGATATTTGCCGTACACTTAAAGAAAATGCCATTGGAAAATGATGTTAATGTCAAAGAACTTGCGCTGAAAACCAAAGGATATGTTGGTGCAGACATCGAAGCAATCTGCAGAGAAGCGGCAATCATGGCGCTGCGCAAAGACATGGAAGCAAAGAAAGTCGGCAAAAAACATTTTGACGAAGCTCTCGAAAAAGTACGGCCAAGCGTGACGGAAGATATTGAAAAAATGTACACGGAAATGATGGAATATTTCAAGCAGGCGCGAGCAAAAGAAATGGAAGATTCAAGACCAAGATACTTGGGATAATTTTAAAAATAGCGCATTTTACGACGGTTACATGAGCTTGCAAGATAAGGTTGAATGTCTTTCTGAAGTGTTTGGAATTGAGAATAAAAGAGTTATCCCTGTGACACACTTTTATTGTGTACCTACGAGTGATGCTCAAAACATTGCGCATGTGAGAGTTCTTGTTGATGGAAAGTTAGAGAAAATAAATTCAGTTTTATCGAGGCTCAAAAATTTGAAAGAGCAACGAAGTATTGCTGAGAAAGAAGCAGATGAAAAGGTACGAAAAGAGAAGCTTGAAGAGTTCAGTAAAGGCTATTCGAGATGTTTAAGGGAAGCAACTAGAGTTACTTTGATACGAGATGATATTCTGAATGCACTTGAAGCAGAATATGCAGCTTGGAACGAATTTGAAATGAGTGGCTTGCCCTTGCGTGCGCCATTTGGTACATTGTCTCAACTTATGGGGACAACGCATCGTCTTCATCTGTCTTCGGTTGATATCAGACCAAAAGAGCCGGAAGAGTTTGGAGAGCACAGGAAAGCATTCTTGGAATTGGCAAATGGGATAGAGAAATATGTTCGATTTGAGGATTATGTTCCAACTTGGAGTACAGGTGGTAAAGTCAGTCTTGAAGTGAAAAATATTAAGGGAGGTTACACAATTAGAGGCTCGACAGAAAAAATATTTAATGCTAGTAACTTCAATAGCATGAGTGTTCAATATATGTGTACCGTTGTCCCTTATGATAATTGCAATAAAGGAAGAATAAGAGAGTTGAATATTGATGTAGATATTTCTGGGAGAGGCACGGGCGCACATCGTTATTGGACACGATTTTATTTGTTAGATCATTGTGCTCATGTTCGTGTTTCAAAAACATCTTTGAATCCCTATGTTAAACATGAATGTGACAATCCAATATGGGAAACATCTCCTACAATTTGTGACAAGAATAAGGCAGTAAAATATGTTAGAGAAGTGAGAAATTTGATAGACGCACTGAATTCCGCGCCAATCGATGAAAAGAGATTAGACCGAGCTGTGACAGACACAAAATCGTCAGTTGATGGTAAGAAAGGGTGGTTTAGATTATGGTAACTTCTTTCCAACCGCAACAATATTCACACCAAACGGCAGATTGACATGCTGCGCAATGTGTAACTCGGTGAGGTATATTTTCTTCAGAATTTTATTGACCAATGGATGAATTTTTGTTTCCAAATCTGATTTTATCGGCGCGTTCGTGATAACATCCCATTTGCGTTTCAGATAGACTAGCGGAAATAAAAAAGTGTTAACGTACGTTATTTTTTCAATGATAAAACCAGCTTGCTGCAATTTTGCTTTCAGCTCTTTTTTTGAGTATCGACGCGAGCCATGGAACGCAATATCGTGCTTGCCGAACAATGATTTTGTTGCGCAATCGAAGATGATAAATTTTCCTCCGGGCTTCAGAATGCGATAAATTTCTTTGAATCCACGGACATCATCAGTCACCGCTTTATGATAAAAGACGCCCAATGCGGTAACGACATCAAATGTATTCTCTGAAAACTGAATGTTCATCACATCGGATTTTGTAATAGTGAATCCGCGCTTCTTGCAAAATGCAATCGCCTGCTCTGCAATGTCAATGCCCTGTGCGTTGCCATAGTTCTGTAAAAGCTGAAGTGTTTTTCCTGTACCACAACCGACGTCGAGCAGTGATAGATTTTTTTGTTTGTATTTGTCCAGCAATGACTTTATGAGAAAGCGCTGCCCGACAAACCACCAATAGTGTTCTTCAAGCTCAAATAATTTTTCATACTCGTGCGTTTCCATTGATGACCTTCAGGATTTTTTGCGTCACTGATAATTTTCGCTTTGCTGCTTCTTTCTGTGCGTCGCGAACAACATTGCGCGAGATAATGTCCATTTCCTGCGAATGATTGGGCGCGTCCCATGAAAAAGCCTCGCCTTTCAGATAACGCTGCCATCTCTCCATGTCAGCATCGACCATAATTTTTACTAGCTGGTGAAATGAAACTTTTGGCTTCCAGCCGAGAACATGCTGAGCTTTTTTTGGACTGCCGCAGAGCTGATGAACGTCAAGAGGACGCTGCAAACGCTGGTCAGTTACAACATATTTTTTCCAGTCCAGTCCGACGTGAGCAAATGCGTGCTCTGCAAACTCAGCAACAGAATGTGATTCACCAGTTGCAATGACGTAATCATCAGGTTTCTTATGCTGCATCATTAACCACATTGCGTGCACATAATCAGGAGCGTAGCCCCAGTCTCTGTATGCATGAATGTTGCCAAGACGCAATTCATTCTGCAAACCGAGCTTGATACGCGCGACAGCGTTTGAAATTTTTCTCGTGACAAATTCTAAGCCACGCAATTCACTTTCATGATTGAATAAAATGCCGTTGCACGCAAACATCCCGTAACTTTCCCGGTAAATACGAATCATGTGATATGAATGTAACTTTGCTGCTGCGTATGGTGATTGTGGAATCATTGGTGTGATTTCATTTTGCGGATTTTCTTTTGACGCGCCAAACAATTCACTGGTTGACGCCTGATAAAATTTAATGTTCTTGTTCAGATGTCGGATGATTTCCAGAAAACGTGTTGCGCCGCTTGCGTCGATATCTGTGGTTAGCAGTGGTTGGTCGAAAGAATTGCCGACAAAGCTTTGCGCAGCAAGGTTATACACTTCATGTGGGTCAGAAATTGTGACCGCTTCAAGTAAGGATGCCATATCACCCAAATCAGCTGGTATCAAAGTTACTTGCTTGATTAAACCGAGTTGCTGCAAACGCCAGAAATTTGGAGTAGAGACACGTCTATACGTGCCAAATACGCGATAGCCTTTGCTCAGGAGTAATCTTGCGAGATAAGGACCGTCTTGGCCGGTTATTCCCGTAATTAAAGCACGCTTTACAACCATTGATTTGTCCAGCAACGTGCTGCTTTAAAAGCATTGCGGGGTTTGTAGAGCATCAGAATGGCCAAAGCTTCGCACATATTGAGTAGTGGTCTGGAACAGAAGGAAGACGAAAAAAAGTGATGTAACACGTTTATTTTTTCTTCCTGAGGTAACGGCAGAGCTGGAGTCCATAGGTTGCACTTTGCGTGAAAAGTATCTGACGTTCCAACCTCATTTGATACCATCATCACGATGAAACCTTTAAAAGTCCCCCCTCGTAGCTTATCACCATGAGTTATCTTCATATGGCATTAAAAGGAACGAGCTGGCTGCTCGTATTCCATGTGCTTTCAAGCATTGCTGCGTACGTCACACGTATTTTTCTTGCGCGAAGTTTGCGTCCTGAAGAATATGGACTTTTTTATGCTGTTTTTTCGGTGGTTACATTTTTTCTTTTTTTTCGCGATCTTGGCATTGCGCCATCACTATCACGATACATTCCTGAATTTAAAATACAGCAGAAATTTAATGAGATAAAAACGGCAATCGTTACGGTTGTACTGTTCCAGATTATTGGCTCACTTGTCGGTGTCATTATTCTTTTTTTTCTTGCAGATTACCTTGCTGCGGTTTATTTCAAAGATCCGAATGCGTCAATCATGCTCAAGATACTTCTGTTTTATGTATTTTTCAGTCTGTTTTTCCGCATAACGCGGGCAATCTTCCATGGATTCCAAAGCATGTTTCTGTTTGCAACGGGAGAATTTGCACGCGCTGCTGTTACTCTTATCCTCATGGTGTTATTCGTATGGTTAGGCTATGGCATTTTGAGCCCAGCGCTCGCCTATGCACTGCTTAATCCTATACTCATGCTTGTGTACATGCCTTTTCTCATCAAAGAGTTTAATTTTTTCAAACATAAAATTGTTAACTTTAAAGAAATTACAAAAAAAATTGTAATTTATTCAATACCACTCTTTGTGACGCAGATAGCAAGCAAGTTCATCAGTGATGTTGATACGTTCATTCTGACACTGTTTCGAACGACAAAAGAAATTGGCATTTATCATGTCGTGCTTCCAACATCTCAGTTACTTTTGTTTTTTGGCACATCGGTATCACTTGCACTTTTTCCAATATCCGCAGAATTGTTC
>DATEAE010000034.1:0-4614 GCA_035288505.1 Candidatus Nanoarchaeia archaeon | reverse complement strand
AGAGCAAAAGAATTGGGTATATCCTGCTGGTTTTATTTTCGGAAGCATTTGGGTAACGCAAAACGTATCACAACCATTGACTCTGAGCATTATGCTTGGGATATATCTGGTTGTCGTATCAATTACGAATGGTAAGCTCTTTGCGCGTGGGTTCGTTGCGTTGGTTGCAGGTTTTTGTGCGTCGCTGCTCTGGTGGGCAGGACTTGTGATAAAGTATGGATTTTCAACTTTTCTTGCATACTACAAAGTGGGAGGCGGTAGCCAAGAGACTGCGGTGGAGAAAACTGCCGCTGCGACAAGCACAATCTTTGGGACAGTAAAGAATTTACTTAAAACGTTTTTTAACCCCGGCGGTAGCGGCTCACGGGCATATGGTGTGAATGATTTTTTCTTTGCACAACATTCAAACATGATTAATAATGCAATTGGTATTGGCATTGTTGTATCCATACTGGTACTTTTTGCAGTCGTCTATCTTGTTATCCGATATAGGAAGGAGCTCGTTACATCTCAACATACATGGGCGACAGTGATGTTGTTTTGGCTTATCTATACATTTTGGGGTGTGAACGGTTCAACATTTCCGATTTCGGTTGCACGCGGCTCGTTCCGATTGTGGATGTTTTTATCAATACCCGTTGCACTTCTCGCTGCTCAAGGGTTGTCTGCATTATACCAATTGCCCCGAAAAGTACCATTACAGGTGTATTTGATTGGACTGGTTGTGGTTGGAGGAGTTGTGCTTACGTCAGCGCATCAGAAGTACAGCGCAAACACAGCACAGTGGCCTACATCTGGGGCGTTTACGAACAATGCCGAGCCATTTGAGTACGGTGCATGGTTCAAGACGATTGAGCAAAACTCGAAAGTGTTTTTATATTCACCACGAGACAAGCTCGCCATTGGGTATGGTGCGTACAGCTGTGTGTGGTGTAAAGAACTTATTGATTTTCGGGAAGATATTCTAAACAAAGATGCAAAAGAACTTCATGTATTTATGAAAGAAAATGATTACGATTACTTTTTAGTGAATGCACAGATGGAATACAAGCATTTTCGCAATCCGTTTGGAGAGAATGTAACGCAGGAATTGCTGCCAAAACGGTATGATGAAATTGTAAGCTCTGGTTTGTTTGTACCCGTGTATCAGAAAGAAAATATGTTTGTGGTGTTTAGGGTTGTGTAGTTACTGAAACACACACGCATATCCGTCAGCTGACTGTGCTAACTGACCACCTGCACCCTGACAACAATTGTTCTGCTCACGTGCTTTCTGGCAGAAATCCTGACTTACTTCGTCGCATTTCTTTTGGACACATTGTAAATAGCCATCTTGACCTTTGTCTTTGAGTGCCAAAACAGAAAAAACTATCATCAAAGCAACTAATCCGAGAAGGAAATAGTATAAGGGTTTTTGGAGTTTGCTTATGTCCATACGCGTTGTGAGGAGTGGTTTGATATAAAGCTAGTGGTAGGTGATGCCGTTACCTCAGGAAGAAAAAAAATAACGTTTTTTAATTTTATTTTCGCCTTCCTTCTGCTCCAACGACCACTATGATTCAGAGTGTTTTTCAAACCGAAACTCATATAAACATTATTATCCATAAGCACAGTCATGGTACAAATCACTCGCAATCCACGCATCTGCGGTGGAAAAGCATGTATTGAAGGAACGCGCATCAGGGTAATTGATGTTATTGAGCGCTATAAGATACTCAATGAGTCCCCTGAGGAAATCGCTGAAGGATTTGCAATAGATATTGATGCAGTCTTTGCAGCAATCTCTTATTATTACAAACATACGGCAGAGATAAAAAACGAAATTGATAAAGATAAAGCTTTTGTCGAAAAGATGAGAAAAGAGCTCGTGCATGCAACCTAAGTTTTACACCGATGAAAATGTGCATGTGGTTATTGCGAAAGGCTTGAAAAAACGTGGGATTGACATTATCACAGCGCGCGACGCAGGGATGCTCAATAAAGAGGATAGTACTCAATTATTTTTCGCAAAACAGCAGAATAGAGTGATCGTTACGCATGACACGGATTTCTTAGAGCTTGTGGGTAATACTTCACACACAGGGCTTATTTTCTTCACTCAACAGCTTTCTATTGGCGAAGCGATAGAAGCAATCGAACAGGTCTATCTCGAATATAGCGCAGACGACCTTATGAACACCGTACTCTTCCTGCCCGCCCGTCAATAACTTTTTATATGCTGAAAAAATGGTAGAGGTATGTTCAAAAGAGGGAGTATAGACATATCCATCAGTACTATTGTTCTTATCATGATTGCAACCATCATTTTCATGGCAGGGGTGTACTTCCTTCTTGACTTTTTGCTTTTTGCAGGCGACACCGAAGAAGGCGTTGCGATTACCGTTGGACAACGAGGCGAGATTCGAACTGCGGCTGAGGCACGGGAAGAGAAAGAGCAGGCAGAAACAACGAAACAGTTGGCGAAAAGCGAACCCATTGTACAGTTAGAACCGCCCGTCGTCAAAGATAATTGCGCCAAAGATTTGTCCTGCGATTATTATTTTGTGTTTGTTCCCCTAGGCAATTGGAAAGCCGATGCTGAGTTTGAAACCAAGGTTGAAGAACGAATGCTGTTTATGACAGATATAAGCAAGTTCAAAGACAAGAAAGTGGGCACGTTGCGCGTTCCATTGAATAAGATGAGCAACTGTAGGATTACAAAGATAGACCCTTTTAGTGCCTCACATCATCAGAAAATAAAGAGCTGCGCGGACAAATATGCAGACTCACTCGGAATTGATTATGAACGAGCAATTGGATTGTCGAATGGGTTTGAGGGTGGGAGAGCTTTTTTTGGCAGCAAAGTGATGTTCGTAAGCCTTGGATTTAATGTTGGAGGGACAAAAGCTGAACGTATTGGCATCGTGGCACATGAGCTAGGACACACCTATGATTTGTGTGACGAATATTCTTTTACCATCTGGAAAGAGCAGCGTGGCTATGTGACCGGGAAAGAGTGCGAAAACAAATGGCCTGAGTATTGCGACAAGACAATTGACGATTGTGAGGGCAATACGCCAACGCAACAGGATTATGAAGGCGACCCATTAGACACGGTCTGCTATGGTTCAGTTCATTACAGCATCATGGGATACAGCAAGGGCTCGGAATGTGGGCTCGACAGAACTGGCGGATATGAAGCTTATGGTGATATCTCATGAGAGTTTTTGTTCTCTTTTTGATTTTGCTCTCTGCAACGGCAGTAGCAGAACCTATCGTCGAGTTTGACTTTTTAATTAATCAAACAGGAGATGTGTATGTGTATAATATGAGAACGCTTTTCGGAGAGCCTGATGAGCGCGAAGTGACGAACACAGAATTCAAAATAACACTGAATGATGAAAGTGGAATGGTCATGACTCAAATGAATGTACCCGCATCATTTGTTATCCTTGACCCATTCCAGCCCATAGCACAAGTGCCAGCGTCAGTGCAGCTGCCATACACACAGGCATATAAGAAATTGCGCATCTATCGAAATGATGAATGGTTGTACGAGCATGATGTCAGTGTTCTCTGTAACAATGATGGCAGATGTCAGCGCACGGAGAATTTTGCAGGCTGTCCACAAGATTGCCCAAGCGGCAGTACAGACGGATTATGCGACCGGCAGGCAGACAATAAATGCGATGCGGATTGTATTGCAGGTGACAAGGATTGCAAGATTACCGAAAACATGACAGTATTTGATGTTATTTCACTGGGTGGAGCGATTGTACTTACGATTCTTTTTGCAATAACTCTTTATTTTTTGATGCGTTCGCCTGTCGAGCAGCGAAAAATCTGGAAATCAAGAATTGTTCTTATTATTGCAGCAAAAATTGTTATAATCGTAGTGCCACAAATACTGAAGAGAATGTGGTGATAGTACAGTTAGATAATTTGACTCGTTACTGACGTTACAAATGGAAGAAAAAAATAAAACGTTACGTTTTTTTTTCGCTTCCTTCTGCTTCAACGACCACGACGAACAAGTGCGAAACACGCTTGCTATACATTGAGTTGACATACCTGAAGCTAAAAACATATAAATCGCTTGTTTTCAGCAATGTTGGGGTGTTTTTGTGGATTTGACAAGTTTCTTGAAAGAGCCTGACGCGACATTTCTCAATCTTCCTGACGAAAAGCTGTCGCCGGGCATGCGACAATTCGTTGCGGTCAAAAAGCAGCACCCTGACTGTGTTGTTTTATTTCGGATGGGAGATTTTTATGAAACATTTTATGATGATGCAAAGCTCGTGTCAAAAGAGTTGGATATTGTTTTAACCGCGCGTGGCAGCGGGGAACGAAGGGCTCCGCTTGCTGGCATCCCTTATCATTCGCTTGAGCCAAACCTTGCAAAACTGGTAAAAAACGGGCATAAGGTTGCTATCGTTGAACAGCTTGAAGATCCAAAGCTTGCAAAAGGATTAGTAAAACGCGGAGTTGTACGCATCGTCACACCCGGCATGGTGATGGAGCAAAGCATGCTCGACGAGAAAAGCAACAATTATATCATGTCGCTGTATACGCATGATGAGAGATGTGCAGCGGCTTTTTGTGATATCTCAACAGGCGAATTTCTTGCATCAGCGT
>DATEAE010000033.1:0-2713 GCA_035288505.1 Candidatus Nanoarchaeia archaeon | reverse complement strand
GTGCGCGTGAGATATATAAAGGGAATTACCTCTTCTACATAAATAGGCTGGGGCACAGCCGAATCAACGCTTGTGGAGATGGAGCAGCAGTTCCGTCGTCGAAGCAAGAGGCTCCCCTCATTTGAGGGAGAGTATGTCACTTGTGGTGTCTGGGCCCGTAGCTTAGTCCGGTAGAGCGCTGGTCTTATATGACCGCTTTCGGTTCAAATAAAAAAAGCCGAAGGTCGAAGCTCACCAGTGGTCCTGAGTTCAAATCTCGGCGGGCCCATTTAACCACATTTCAACAAAAACTCGCTTGCCTTTTGCGTGATGGTTCACGTATTTGACAAAATGTTTTAATCCGTCATGGTTGACGATAAATAACGAATTTTTTTGTGGAACTAGACGAAAAACTTCAGTGTCAGTAACGAATGAAGTATAGCCACCCCATTCTTCGTTCCATGATGAGACATCGAGCAACGCGAGGATGCCACTTTGGTTAAGGTCATCATAAAGTAGGGTGTAATCACCATGTTCAAACGCTTTGAAAGACATTTCTGTTATCTTCAGTTGTTGTTTGGTGATGAAAGAGATGAGAATGCGAAGTTCCTCGGAAAAGTTCAGCGCAGGAAGTGCGCATGACGAAAAGGAAAATTTGTCTGGCGCAAGAATTTTTTTTGGATTATGTGCTTTAATTTTTTTTAGTGTTTCTTCCGTCAGAAAATCAAGAAGCTGGATTTGTTGGTGTTGTGCAAAATGAAGTGCAGCAGCCTTGAGTACATTTTTTTCAATATATTTTTTGTTAATCATGAAACCAACCCGTAATTGTTAAACGATTTTTCTTAATAACTTCAGCAACCTGATGCCATGATGTCGGGCTTACCTGGAAAAGTACAAGGGAATTAAAGACTGGCTGATATCGCTTGACGACTTTTGTTGGATTACTTTTGTTGTTTTCGAATAGTTCAAGCGCACCACCCTCTTTTTCTTTGAGAGTTGAAAGATTTAGAACATATGCAATCTTTCTGCCTTCAAGCTGATCGTCGTGGGGAAGCAAGTAGTCAGTATCTTCATAACGAAACGCTGACATGTCGATTGTGCTTGAAAGTTTTGTATTGGTGAGTTTTGCAATGTACGATAGAAATTTTTTAGATAAAAAGTGTTGATACAGCTCATGAAGCGGTTGCGGAAGCTTGAGGGTTTTGAAGTCTGACGTCTGCCAAAATTGGAATAAATCAGACACACTTCTTGTAAATTTGAGTGAATCCAGCGCTGCTGCTGCTTTCTTTATTGACAGCTCATTAAACGCAGGATATAATATCCAGTGCGGAAACGGGTGTTTATCATGTGTAATACGAATGGTTTTAGACAATAATTCCATGCAGTATTAAAATTTAGGTCACATTTAAATTTATTTGTCGAAACGTTTTTATACGGCGAATAGAATTGCTTGTTTTCGATGCCGCGGTGGTGTAGTCCGGCCAATCATGTTGCCCTTTCGAGGGCAAGCCTGGTCTTTTTCCAGGGCTTACAAGCTCATGGAGAGGCGACGACCTGGGTTCGAATCCCGGCCGCGGCACTTCTTTCTTTTCGAGTGACAACGCAACTTTAAATATGCAAAAACAATTCTCTCTTTAGAGTGTTGTAATGGACTACCAACGCGGAAGTTTCAGGAAACACGAACAGATTAAACAACAAATTCTTAGAGACCCCTCGCTCATTGGTATAGAAGGTCGTGTAATTTACGCAGAGACGGAACATGCGCTCATCAAAAGGAAGCGTCCAATTGCGAAACCGGACATTATGTTTGAATACATGCTCGGCAGTCGTGTCCGTCGCGTCTATGTTGAAGTCAAGAGCGGCAGCTGTCGGCGTTCAGTGCGAAACTTGGAAATGCAGCTCAGAAAAGTTCGGCGGTTTCTCGACAATAAAAGAATGAACGGAGATGTTCTTGGCGTCTATTGCACCGGCGATTTGATGAACGTGATTACGATTTGAGAGTGTTGAGTTTTTTTAGAGCGACGTTTTGCAGTCGTTCAACGTCGTCGTCAAACGCCCATTCACGAAAAGTGTTAAGGAGCGGTCTGTATATTGTTTCAGTAAGAGATTCAGCAATAATGCCGATGACAGCGCCGTACGTTGCAAAAGTTTGCTTATTGCCATTAACCAGTTCTGCGATTACTGTACCTACAAACGCACCCACCACTCCAGAAGCCACAAAGCTCAGGATACCTGCTTTCATCTGTGGAATATCTGGTCTTTCTACATATGATGGGATATCAACTTTTCTTTTGTAAAATGTTTTTCTGACGTCCTGTGCGAATTCAACCACGATAGGCTTTTCTCTTTCGGACAATGGGAGTTTGCCAACCCTGTTGTCGATATAAGAGGCATCCATGTATCTTTCAAAACGATGCTCGCAGATTAGAAGGTCGATATGTATTTTGGCCGCAAGCTCTTCCAGCATGGGTTTGTAATCCATAGTTTGCATTGTTTGATTTTTATAGGGGAGATTAATAAGCTTTTCTTTGAGTCGTGCCGTTACGAAAGGAAGAAAAAAAGAGAGTTTAAAACGTGATTTTTTTGTTTTTATTCTGCTCCAAGCCAAAAGCTTTTAAAACACTGCCATTTTCACCCGCAGAAATGAAGAGAAGCAGCAGGCGTTGGAAGAAAAAAGGACAAATGCGCTGGAAATGGCAGAGAAAGCGCATCCGAAAAGAAAAACGCAAACGAA
>DATEAE010000032.1:0-2082 GCA_035288505.1 Candidatus Nanoarchaeia archaeon | reverse complement strand
CTTTCTCTTCAGAAATGATAGTGAGATTGCCGTTCAGCTTTTGTTTAAGTTCTGAATGAAGAACATTAAGCAGTACACGAGAAACATTGTCAGGGTTTTGATTTCTTAATCGCAAAAGAATGACTCCACTGTGCTTTCTTTGTGGTGCAGCAAGCAGTTCACAAAAATCTTTATCGTGAGTGATTATGATACGATTTTCAACGACTGCAAGTTGGAGGATTTTTATGTCGCTTTCTCCATATAGTTTTTCCTCTTTGATATATTTAACACCAAAACCAGATTTTCTCAATGCAGCTACAACAGATTGTGCGATATTTTCATCCGTGAGGAAATTCATGCCACTTTTGCCGTAGGGTATACTTCTTCATGACGCAGAACTTGAGTGGCATAGTCAAGAGCAGCAAGAACATCCTGTTTTTTTAATTGAGGGTATTCTCTAAGTATTTCATCTACACTGATCCCAGAAGAAAGCAATTCAAGAATAAACTCTACCGAAATTCGTGTGCCTTTGATAATAGGTTTTCCACTCAGTATTTTTTCATCGGTGACTATTCTCTCAGTCATAACAGAAAAAAGGGGACGTAAGTATATAAATATTATTCAGTCGCCAAAGTCCAGCCAGGCAAAAATCGTCTTATTTTTTTGATATGCTCAGTATCAATTCCAATATCATAAGCGACACTATCACCATAAAAACGAGCAGTCTTTTTTTCGGCATCGCCATCAACTCTACCGGCTCCAACTAAAGTGTAATTTTTTCCACTATTTGGAGGAGTACCACGAACGTGTTCACCCAAGATGTCAAGATGTTCCACACTTCGAAAATCCGAAATGAGTCTCGCCAGCAAATCAGGGTGATTCATACGCCCACTACGAAGATAAGGTTTTCCGTTTACAGTAACCTGTATTACTTTATGTTCGTGACCGATGAGGTTACTTTCAACAACCTGTGGAATCCTATCCGTTAGGCTCATGGAATTTGAATTCAAGGCTTTTTACTTATAAATATTGCTCAGATTATCGACTGAAAAGTCCTGCAAGCAAGATAAAAGTTCCATAAGTTATTTAACCTTGTTCAACGGTAATCAAGCCATGTCCCACAACCAACTCAAAACCGCAGTATTTCTCAGCCTTCTGAGCGGTCTTCTCTTGGGAGCGGGCTGGCTTATGGGTGGATACCAAGGCTTAACAATAGGTTTAATTATCGCGTTAGTCACAAACCTCGGCAGCTACTGGTTTTCGGATAAGATTGTGTTGGCAATTTATCGCGCAAAGCCCGCAGACAAAACGGAATACAAATATCTTCACGACATGATTGAAGAGCTTGCATCAAAAGCACACATTCCAAAGCCGAGAATATACATTATCAACTCGCCGCAGATGAACGCATTTGCAACCGGCAGAAATCCAGAACACGCAGTCGTCGCATGCACAACGAGCATTCTTCAGCACTTGACAAAAGATGAATTAAAAGGAGTTCTTGGTCACGAACTGAGCCACATCACGAACCGCGATATTTTAATCAGCAGCATCGCAGCAGGAATTGCAGCAGTCATTTCATACATTGCATTTATTGCACGTTTTGCAGCTATTTTTGGTGGTGGCAGAGACAGGGACAATAATGTACTTGAACTGCTCGTTCTCGCAATAATAACACCAATTATCGCAACGATGTTACAGCTTGCAATATCCCGCAGCCGTGAATATCTCGCAGATTCATCAGGTGCAAAACTCACAGGACACCCAGAACATCTTGCATCTGCATTGGAAAAGATATCCGGAAGCGTAAAAGCGCATCCGTTTGAGGCACATGCAAGCACAACGGCAACGGCGCATTTGTTCATTTCGAATCCATTTCGTGTGAATGCTTTTCTTAATTTGCTTTCGACACACCCCCCAGCTGAAGAACGGATACGAAGATTGCGAGCGATGAAGTAAATAGACCATCGTTGAAGCAGAAGGAAGAAAAAAAAGTTACGTAAAAAACGTTTGACTTTTTCTTTCCTAGAGTAACAACAGTAACGAATCAGAATTGAAAAATATCTGACGTTCCAACTTAATTTTACTCACCCATTCCATCAC
>DATEAE010000031.1:0-8535 GCA_035288505.1 Candidatus Nanoarchaeia archaeon | reverse complement strand
ACGTCCGAAAAAATGTCCAGTGGCTTTTTGAGCTTATTTTTGTAAACTTAAGCTGTCCAGTGGCTTGTCCAGTGGCTTTTCATTCGGTATCTCGCAAAACAATGGAAAGAGTTTAATGACCCAAGGTATGAGCTGACAATGGCAGCATTACACCAAAACCAGAAAGTCCTCACTGAGTTTTTCTAAACCCCTCCAAATCGGAGGGGACTTCGATTCTTATTAACCCGACTTTTATAAACATTGTTGCGTCCCCTCATTCAATGTCTATTGTTTGCGAAAATTGTAGAAAAGAAATGGTTCACGTGAAACAAAAATATACCTGCACATGCGGTCATATCAAACCTTGTTGCGAAGGAGAAGTTTGTAATGAGTAAGTGATTTTTTTTGCGGGTGATATCAATCGTGGTCGTTGGAGCAGAAGGAAGACGAAAATATTTTTTTAAACGTTATTTTTTTTTCTTCATTTCGTCATAGAAACTACCGATTTCGAGACATTCGAGAGAATTTCTCAAACCTAAAGTAAGCTTCATAGTTTCTAGGACACAAAAACATCAGAGTTTTCCACCAATTCTGTGACTTGTAGATTGATGGGGAAAAACTCTGAGTGTGCTCAAAAACCACTCTGTCATGACCATCTGTGATGTGGTTTTTGACAATCCAGCAGTCTATTCAGATAAATGGATTTTTTCGTGTAACGACAGTAACCAGTTGTCTTGACCTTTTTTCGTAACGCTTATAAATACTTTACAACTACATATAGCTACCCATGTATGTGATTGATGATAATATGTTACGAGTATACAAAACCCACCCCCTAGTTGGTCCTGTTTTAGTGGATTCTCGCGAGTACTATCTTCGGACAGTACAAAATCCAAAAGCTGAACCCTCTGCACATGAAATACAAGAAGCCAATCTATACGCTGCAAGGCAAGCAGAACGTCTCATGAGAAGTTTGGGCGGCGGCTAAATCCTTCTAAAATTTAAATGCGACGGCGGGGATTCGAACCCCGGTGACAACGTCTTTGCATTGATTTGGCAACGTCGTATACTGACCACTATATTACCGTCGCATGAACACACGAGAAAAACCAGTCCTTTTTAAAATTGTCTATTAAGAAAAGTGGGCCCGACCAGGTACCCACGTCAGAACCTTTGGTTCCGACACCTCCTAAAAAAAATAAGAAATGGGCCCGACCAGGTACCCACGTCAGAACCTTTGGTTCCGACACCTCCTAAAAAAATAAGAAATGGGCCCGACCAGGTTCGAACTGGTGACCTTCTCCGTGTAAGGGAGATGTCATGACCACTAGACTACGGGCCCGTAAAGCTTTCGGCGTTATCGAATACTTATAAAATTATTGCAGCCTAACCACCTTTTTCAAGAATTCGCTGCCTTTCTTCTTTATCTCTCTTTTTTGCAGCAATCTCTTTCTTGTAATATTCTGCCAGCTCTATGTTGTCTTCTTGCTCGGCGTGCGCAAGCTTTTCTTCATGCAACCGTAACTGTTTTTCCAGCGATTCAATCCCTCTTTGTAATCTTTTTTTTCTGTTTACCATATGCGCTCTTTCAATGTATTCAACATTCTCTCAACTATACTCAGGAGACGTTCAACCTGTGGTAATTCAATGCTCACTGTAATCTTTTTGTTGTCTCGCACAAGTCGATATATCTCATACAATTTATCAAAATGCTCTAATCCATTGCTCACTGTCCATTCCTTAAACTTTTTATTCGTAAACGCTTTTTTCTCAAGAAAACAACTGATGATAAACAATCCCCGCAGTCGTAACAGTGCAGAATAAACAACGGAATAAGATTTGAGAACTGTCCCATCCAGCTTGTCAAGTTCGAGGAGTTCGCGACTGCTCTGCAGATGCTCTTCCGTTTCTTTGATGTACGCTTTGAACGACTCTTTTTTGAGTGGTACACTCTTAAATGTGTCCAAAACAGATGAATTGATGAGCGGCTGGACTTCCTGCGCGATCTGATAATACATCACCGGATACTTGACAATCGCTTTTTCGAATTGCTCCGCAGTCATCGACATAATGTCGAGCCCTTGTTTTTTCAGGCGAAGTTTGTCTTTCGTAATCACAAGAACATCAATATCTGAATCTTTTGTCTGCTCATGTCGTGCATGGGAACCATAAATTCCAACTGCCACAACATCTTTAAGATAAGGTGCAAGCGCATGGATTACTTGTTCATGCAGTCCAAGCTTCGGCTTTTCAGGAAGTATAACTACTACTTCTTCGCCAAGCCAATCCTTTGGAACCCAGACGGCTCCTCCATTGCCTGACTTGACTACTATTTTTCGGATCTGTTCTTTTATCGCAAGCATGTATAGACATGGTATAGACAACTATTTAAAGATTGCGAAAAATTATCTCAATAAGCTTTCAGCATCTCCTTGTACGCCGGCATCCAGCTCTCATAAATCATAATCAAATGTTCGTAATTTCTGATGACGTGAGGAAATTTCTGCCGTAAGTCATTAATAATCCGATTAAAATGCTGATAGCTTTCCACCGCAAACTCAAACTCAACCTCCCACGGGGCGAGGCTTCGGATGTAATAGAGAGAATAAGGGTTAGTCCGCATCCACTCAAACAAAGCTTTTTCATCTCTTTCAGACAATGTACGAAAATAGATAATTGCTTTAAAAAATTCCAAACCCAACTTGTTCAAATCAACAGATAGCCTATAACTCAGAATAATTCCTTTCTCTTCCATTTTTCTCATGCGTCCGCGAACAATTTCAATGGTTGATTTGACTTTGCGCGCCAATTCAGCCAAAGCGATTCGCGCATCATTTGCAAGAACATTAAGAATTTTAATATCAAGTTCGTCCACCTTATTTTCAACAACATCACCAGCAAAGATAACAACAGGGCTATCTTTCTCATTTGTAAAGAATTTTTTATTATACTGTCGTGTATCCACCATCGTCCCTAATATTTTGCTGACAATGAGATGCTCCCACCGTGAAAGTAATACATTGATTTTTTCATAATATTCTGTTATGCTTTTTGAAAGAATCGCAAAAACACAATCAAAAGCACCATCAGAAATGCCCATCCAATAGATGTCTTTGTTCTGTTTCAATTCTTCGAAAAACTTTTCTCGTTCGGCAGGAATGTTTTCCAGCTTCAAATAAACTTTAAACATGAAATAGCCGAGCTTGTTTGGATTGATTGACGTAATGAAACCCTGAATAATTCCTTTTTTTTGCAGCTGCTGAATACGATATTTGACTGCTTCCCGTGATTTGCGAACTTTCTTTGCCAAAACAGAGTTAGGGATACGACAATTCCTGTCCAGCTCTGCCAGTATCTTCCTGTCAATCAAGTCAAGATGTATTTTGTCCATAAATTGACCGTAAAATGTTTTTACTTATAAATATTTCTATGAAACGGTTAAAAAATGAAAGGAATTTTAATATGTACGCTGTGCCACAAAAAAGTAGTAAAAAAGAAACATGACTGAAACACCCGAATCAAAGGAAAGAGCAGCACTTTGCGAAAGATGGCTCGAAGGATATAAACCCAATCGCACCGAGACCATTCAATTAATAGAACAATTTAGAACAAGAGAAGTTCATGGGCGTGCCGTATTCGCACCTGTGATTGATGATATTCTCCGAAGGCTTGATTCTGAATATACTGACTTCAGATATTGTCCCAAAGAAGAAGGATATGCAGAAAGTGATGGAGATAATTCCATTTTTCTCGGTGAAATATTTCTCGGTGAAATAAGAACTGAAGCTGCAGTTAAAAAAGCAGTCAAAACGTGGGGACATGAAAGAATTGCAGAGGCATTTCGTATTCCTTTTCCCAAGCGTCCAACTGTATCCGATGCAGCAACACTGGAAGCTGCTGTGCTTCAAAAAGCTCATGATGGACCTTATGTGTTGGATTTCCTATTCAATCCATACAATGGTGTAGGTATAAAGTTTTTGGAATTGCTGGAAATTTACTCAAAAGGGAAATTCAAACCAGTCATGGGAATTTTGGAGTATCGGTTTGAAAGGAGAAACCAACAAGATGAGAAAAGTCCTAAAAAATAACCTTACTCAAATTTGTCGCACGGCGTTCCTCCTGCTTGCGCCCACGCCAGCGCCACGAAAAGCTCTGCGAGATTTGACACTAATAGAAGCGAAAATGCTGCCGTGGTATGTGGACGCATCTGATTTTATCGGCATGTACTCGAGATTCATCGGGTTCTCAGCGCTTGCAGGCTCTTTTTGTGATGATGCACCAGAAAAACTGAAATATATCAGTCTTGCATGTTATAGCGTAGCTACTGTTCTACAAGATGGTATAGTTGACAATTATATACGATGGAATAGCTTCAGAGAAAAACAAGCAGTGGATAAGCTGAGAAAGTATCACGGCTACTGATTCGCCAGCAAAAACACATTCTAAACATTTAAATATCCTTTTTTATTCATCCCTTCATGCACGAAACAATCCAGCTTCTTCTTGAAAAAGACGATGTTACGTGGAAACAAATTCTTTACGACTTAGTCCGTAACGAACAAATGAATCCATGGGACATTGACGTTTCCGTTCTCTCGCAAAAGTACATCGAAACAATCAAAAACCTGAAACAGCACGACTTCCGTATTTCCGGTAAAGTTCTGTTGGCAGCTGCCATCCTACTGAAGATAAAAACAGAGCATCTGCTTGAGCATGGCATGGGCGAATTAGACCGACTACTTGCCAGAACGCAGGAACAAATGGACGACAATTTCTTCTCCGAATTTTCTCAGGATTTGTTTAATGTTGCAGAAAAGATTGATGAAGAAAAGCCTCCGCTCATCCCGAGAACGCCGCAGCCTCGTCATAGAAAAATCACGATTTACGATTTGGCGGAAGCATTGCAGCAGGCATTGGAAGTCAAGAAGCGCAAGCTTGAACGTGAGCATCCAACCATCAAAATCACCATTCCAAAAAGAAAATTTGATATTACACAGGTCATCCGTGACATCTATTCAAAGATTAAAACTTATTTTCATCAAAATGAAAAGCCATTGACATTTACGCAGCTTCTCCCGCAGGAAGCAACGCGCGAAGAAAAGGCGTTTACGTTCATTCCATTGCTTCATCTGGACAACCAGCGCAAGATTGACTTGTTACAAAAAGAGCATTTTGGAACGATTGGGATTGAGCTGGTGAATGGAAAGAAAGCCGAATAACTCGACAGTTATTTAAATACAGTCAAAGAATTCCTTCTCATGACTCATCTTTTAAGCTTATCAGTCCATCAGAACCCAAATGTCGGGTTGTACGGCTTTGCGAACGACAAAGTCTGTTTTGTTGGTACTGATGTTAGCGAAGAAGCCGCAGATAAAATAGGAAAAATCCTGAAAGTACCTGTCCTTCGGTTAAGCATTTACCGCTCGTCACTTGTTGGCGCATTTGTCGCAGGCAATAATTCCTGCATTCTTTTACCTGCAGCGATTGAAGAGCATGAGTTAGCAGTGATTGTCAAATTTCTTGAGAAGCTTGGCATCAAACATCACATTCTTTCAACTGATTACAACGCCTTGGGTAACAATCTGATTGCAAATGACCAAGCCTGCATCATCTCTCCTCTTCTTGAGCCGTTAAAAGATGAAATTGCGTTAGCTCTCAATGTAAAACATATCGAAATCAATCCGATGCAGTACATTCCAACCGTCGGTTCATTAATTTCTTTGAACGACAAAGGCTGTCTTGCGTCGGCGTTCATTAATGAAGAGCAGGCAGACTGGATGTCACAGCTTTTCGGCGTTCCAGTAACTCGCGGCACAATTAATCTCGGCAGTCCTTTTGTTGGCGCTGGCATTATTACAAACAGGAACGGCTTTGTGTACGGAGACCGAACAGGTGGACCTGAAGCGGTTGCTGCTGACGAAGCCTTGGGATTTTTACAACAGTAATCTCTATTTTGTTCTCGTGAATGTGATGTAGTCGTAAGAGCAGAATGAAGACAAAAAATACTTTTAAACTTTTTTTACTTCCTTTCGTAGCGGCAGTGGCTGGGAGTCTATAACTCGCACTTCGCGTGAAGATTATTACCGTCGAATTACTACTGTTCAAAGACTGATGGAATTCTAAAGATTTAAATAATTCCTATCTTCACCTCCCAAGATGCCTGAAAGCAAGAAAGACCTTCTGAAAAAAGAAGTGAAGCACATCGACATTACTTCTTTTGATTCAACACCTATCATCCAAAGCTTTTCACACATGTCGTTTTCTTCGCGTGACCTCGCGCGCGCATCTGAAATTTATGACATGATGCTCAAAGAGGAAGATTGTACTATCATTCTGACGCTGGCGGGAAGCACAAGCTCGGGTGGTTGCATGCAGATTTACGCTGAGCTGGTCAAAAATAACATGGTCGATGCGATTGTCGCCACGGGCGCAAGTATTGTTGATATGGATTTCTTTGAAGCGCTTGGATTCAAGCATTATCAAGGCACACCACATGTCGATGACAAGAAGCTTCGCAGCCTGTACATCGATAGAATTTATGATACCTATATTGACGAAGAACAGTTGCAGGTATGCGACAAGAGCATCGCAAAGATTGCTGACACGCTCAAATCAGGAGTTTTTTCAAGTCGTGAATTCATTCGTGAGATGGGCAAATATTTACAAAAAAACGCAAAAAAGAAGGATTCGCTGGTGCAGCTTGCCTACGAACACGGTGTTCCTATCTTTTGTCCAGCATTTTCAGATTCTTCTGCTGGGTTTGGACTTGTGCATCATCAATGGCATTCACCCAAAGCTCATGTTTCAATTGATTCAGTCAAAGATTTTCTTGAATTAACCAAGATTAAAATGAAATCACCGACATCAGGATTGCTTATGATTGGCGGCGGCGTTCCAAAGAATTTCGCTCAGGACACCGTCGTTTGTGCAGAAGTATTGGGAAAAGAGGTACCGGTTCATAAGTACGCCATTCAGCTCACCGTTGCAGATGTTCGTGACGGCGCATGTTCAAGCTCAACATTAAAAGAAGCAAGCAGCTGGGGCAAAGTTGATACAACCTACGAACAGATGGTTTTTGCTGAAGCGACGCTTTCTCTGCCGTTACTTGCGAGCTATGCGTACAACAAGGGCAACTGGAAAAACAGGAAGCCGAAAAAATTTGGTCATTACCTCGACGGATTAAAATCTCCGTCCGAGATCTGATTCTTGCATCAAATTTAAATAATATCCTCTAAAAAAGCTATTTATGAATCCACACATTTTAGTCACAGAAGAGGCAGGCACGCTGGACTGTAAATTAAGCCTGGATGGGAAACTAATCTTTGAATCCACACGCTATGTTAACCCATCATCCCTTTGCGTTCAGTGGCGCAGCGACCCAGCTCAAACTGCATTGTACGTTGCCGATCATTTTACTAAACTCTACGGGGCATTTGGAGATGCCGACTTTGAAGAAGAAAGAGTCCTTGTATTTGAACCCGGAAATGGAAAGGGACGGCGCTGCACATCAGAATCAGGATTACTCAGAGCCTTAATGTTTTCCTCAGCGCCTGTTGTTGTTGCACCTGAACTCAGCTTCATCATGTCAAATTCAAAACGTCCGACAATAACCGTGATTGCACAAACAAATATAGCGCCTGAGCTTGGAGAATTCGTTCAAGAAACTTCTCTTTATCACCCGCCGAAAGAACTTATCAGGGATATTTTTAACGCATTGTACGAAGGTACACATAATTTATATCGATGGTAGCTGCCGTGACGAAAGGAAGAAAAATTTAAGTATAGCTAAGTTTTCCATATGCTTTATGCCAAAGAGAAAAGGAAAATTAAGAAAAGATGAATATCCTCAGACTAACATCTTTACTGGAGAAACTAAAATCAAAAGACAAAAAAAGTTAAAGAGTCTATGGTGAATTATTATGCCACGAAACGCTTTTAATTTCGGATTGAAGCCTGTAACTGTTTTTGGATTATTTTCCCGAAAAAGTAGCAAGAGGACGTTAGGAATTAGAGATAAACAGATTCTTTACCGCAGAGCAAAAGAAAAATGTGAAGCTTGTAGTAGAAAAATTGCCTTTGACGAAATGAACTCGGGTCATAAAAATGCATCCTCAAAAGGTGGCAGTGCAACATTGCGAAATTCTGTTTGCGTCTGTGCAAGATGTAACAAGCTACAGGGAACGGATAGTTGGACTACTTTTATGAAAAAGATGGGTAAATCAAATACTCGTTCAGTTACCAGTAGTAAGAAAAGATATAATCCCGCTAAAAAATCTAAACGAAAATCTTCAAGTGGAAATCATTGGACTAATCCTCTAACTGGAAAAAAAGAAAAAGTAGGACCTATTAGTTGGTGAATCAATAACTTTCGCGATTTCTGTACGATAAATATATAAGCAAAATAATTCACATATGCCTCTTATGGAAACTCTAACCATTCGCAAAAAAGCATTTACAAAAATATTAGCAGATGTCGAAACACTTATTGATGATGTAGAGATAGCACTTGACGAAAAAGTGGCAGTACGAATGAAAGATATTGACGAAGCTAAAGTC